>NZ_JBEFRW010000026.1:0-38417 GCF_053483195.1 Mycolicibacterium sp. XJ2546
CCCTACGGCTTGCCGCGCGACGGCGTCTGGGACGCCACCCCGTGTCGCAATGGGGTTCCGGGCTCGGCCGCGGTGGATTCCTGCACCGGTGAGCCACCCGACGTCCCGCTGACCCCGGGTCCGCCGTCGGGGTCACCGTCAGAGGGCTCGGCACCGTGGGTCAGCTCCCGCAGCCGTGCGTTCATCAACTCGAGCACCGGTATGCGGTTGCCGTGCTCGGTTTCGTGCTCGAACAGCGTGCGCAGCTGCGGTTCGTCGAGCGCGCGGATGCGGTGGCGCAACTCCGTCAGGGGTAGTTGGTCATAATCCGTCAGCGGAAGTTCCATACCCCTCGGTTGCCCACCGCGGCGCAACGGAAAACCGTCAGGTGCCCGTCCAGTTCGGCGGCCGCTTCTCGGCGAAGGCGATCGCGCCTTCCTTGGCGTCGTTCGACGCAAACACGGGCCCGAGAATCTTCATCTGCTCACGCCACATCTCGTCGGGGCTCCAATTGCGCGACTCGACGATGATCCGCTTGGTCGCTGCCACGGCCAACGGTCCGTTGGCGGTGATCTTCTCGGCCAGCGCGATCGCCGCCTCGAGCGCCTGACCGGGTTCGGCAAGCACGTTGACCAGGCCGAGGTCGTGGGCGCGCACCGCGGTCAGGTTCTCCCCCGTCAGCGCCAGTTCCATTGCGATCGCGTACGGGATGCGCTGCGGCAGCCGCAGCAGCCCACCGCCGCCGGCGACCAGGCCGCGCTTGACCTCGGGAATGCCGAACGCCGACTCCTTCGACGCCACGATCAGATCGGTCGCCAATGCCAGCTCGGTCCCACCGGCCAGCGCGAAACCCTCCACCGCCGCGATCAGCGGCTTGACCGGCGGCCGCTCGGTGAAGCCCATGCCGCGGCCCTCCACCACGACGTTCTCGCCGCGCGCGAAGGCCTTGAGATCCATCCCGGCGCAGAACGAGCCGCCCGCGCCGGTCAGCACCGCCACCGACAAGCCGGCGTCGTCGTCGAGCCGGTCCATCGCGGCGGCCAGGCCCCGACTCACCTCGGCGTTCACCGCGTTCTTGGCCTCGGGCCGGTTGATGGTGATAATCAGGATCCGGTCACGCTGCTCGACCAGTACTGCTTCTTTGGTTCCACTGGTTTCGTCGCTCACGCGGGTGATCGTAACGGCCGCGAAAGCGCGCATCGCGGGCGCCAAGGTAAACTAGAACACGTTTCAGTTTTCCATCGAAGGGGGCCGCATGGCCGCGACCGAGACCGAGACCATACCGTCGGAGCTCGCCAAATGGGACCCCGGGCTGACCGAACGCGTCATGGGCGTCACCCGCCCCTTGCTCAAGCGCTACTTCCGCTCGGAGGTGCACGGCCTCGACTACGTCCCCGCCGGTGGTGCGCTGGTGGTCAGCAACCACTCCGGTGGCTTGTTCCCGATGGATGTGCCGATCTTGGCGGCCGACTACTACGACCGCCACGGTTACCACCGGCCGCTGTACACGCTGAGTCACGACATGCTGCTGACCGGTCCTACGGGGGATTTCTTCCGGCGGATCGGCTACATCAGCGCCAACCATGAAAACGCCGACGCCGCACTGCGTTCGGGTGGTCTGGTCGTGGTGTTCCCCGGTGGTGACTACGACGTGTACCGGCCGACGTTCTCGGAGAACGTGATCGACTTCGGCGGCCGCACGGGCTATGTGAAGGCGGCGTTGAACGCCGGCGTGCCGATTGTGCCGACGGTGGGCATCGGCGGGCAGCAGACCCAGATCTTCCTGTCGCGGGGCACGTGGTTGGCCGAGCGTCTCGGGCCGATCGCGCGGCTGGCCCGCACGAAGATCATGCCGATTTCGTTCGGCTTCCCGTTCGGGTTGTCGCTGGTGATCCCGCCCAACATTCCGCTGCCCGCCAAGATCGTCATGGAAGTGCTGCCGCCGATCCACATCGAGGACGAGTTCGGCACGGATCCCGACATCGACGAGGTCGACGCCCACGTGCGCCGGGTGATGCAGCGGGCTCTGGACGAATTGGCCGCCAAGCGTCGGCTTCCGGTACTGGGCTAGCGTGGATTTGAATCTGTAAGCTTCCCCGAGGGATTGCCACCTTGATCAAACTTCCCCGCTATCCGCTGCTGCGCGCGGTCGCCGAACTCGTCAACGCCGCCAACGGTGTGCGCCCGTTGGGCCGCGAGGGCTACATCACCCTGCCGGTGTTCGCGTTCGGGTGGCCGACCACCGAGATGTCCCCGCTGTACCTGGCCGCGTCGGTGCTCGACGCGGTACGCCGTGGTTGGCGCGGTGACTTCCGCGGCGCCAGCGGGCGTATCGCCTTGCTGCTCACCGCGATCGCATGGGGGCTGCTTGGCCTCATTCACTATCGAAACCTCACCTCGCAGCCGTACTTTGAGGAGCCGCTGCGCAAGGAGTTGGGCGACGACTACAAGGCGGTTGCCGCGCAGTCGCAGCCCGCGGTGCGCCGACGCATGATCGGCGTGTGGCCCAACGAGTTGGTGCGCCGCCGGTATGTCGGGAAGGCGAACACCGTTGTCTACGGCCCGCATTCGCGCGTCAACCGCGCCGACATCTGGCGCCGCGCGGACCTGCCCCTTGACGGCAAGGCACCGGTGCTGCTCCAGGTGCCAGGCGGCGCTTGGGCGATCGGTATGCGACGGCCACAGGCCTATCCGCTGCTGAGCCATCTGGCCGAGCGCGGTTGGGTGTGCGTGTCGATCGACTATCGCGTCAGCCCGCGCCACACCTGGCCGGACCACATCATCGACGTCAAACGCGCGCTGGCCTGGATCAAGGACAACATCGCCGACTACGGCGGTGACCCGGACTTCGTGGCGATCACGGGTGGTTCGGCTGGCGGGCACCTGTCGTCGCTGGCCGCGTTGACGCCCAACGATCCGCAGTGGCAGCCCGGGTTCGAGGACGCCGACACCTCGGTGGCCGCCGCGGTGCCGATCTACGGCCGCTACGACTGGGTGTCGGCGCGCGGGTCCGGGCGCAGGGAGTTCATCTCGTTTCTGCAGAAGTTCGTGGTGAAGAAACGCATCGTCGAACACAAGCAGACCTACGTCGACGCGTCCTCGATCATGCGGCTACGGCCCGATGCGCCACCGTTTTTCATCCTGCACGGCCAGGACGACTCGATCATCCCGGTGCAGGAGGGACGCGATTTCGCCGACGCGTTGAGTAAGGTGTCGACATCCACCGTCGCCTACGCTGAGATCCCGCACGCACAGCATGCGTTCGACTTCTACTACGGCTCACCGCGGGGCCACTACACCGCACAGGCGGCCGAGAAGTTCCTGTCGTGGGCGCACGCCAAGCGCACCAAGGTTCAGACAGTTAGGCAATAACGGAATCAATGACCGTCAGCTCTTCGGAAAGTCCTGCGGCACGACGGATCTCGGTGAACGCCTCGACCATCGCATCGGTGAGTTCATGCGGGTCGGAGAGGGTGGCGCCATCGGCGAGCACCGAAACGTTGAGCTGGTCGACGTAGCTCCACACCGTGATGTTCAAACCGCTGCCGGTCGTCAGCGGTCCTACGGAGTAGATCTCGGTCACCAGCGCGCCACCGACCCGGCCGTGTTCACGTGGGCCGGGCACATTGGAGATCGGAATGTTGAGCACTTTGTTCTGACCGTCCTTTTCACCCAGCCAGGCAAACAGTCGCTCGGCGGGTGCGGGCGGTAGATAGGCCGACCACCTGCTGACGAGTTCGGGGCCGAGCAGGTGGTGGGTTTCCTTGGCGCTCACCGCTGCGTCGTGCACGGCCTGCACCCGCTCGAGGGGGTCGGCGAGTTGGATCGGCACCGTCATCATCACACCGCTGAAGTAGTTGCCCGAAATGCGTTCGGCGGAGAAGTCGAAACTGACTGGGACAGAAGCCAACAGCGGGTGATCAGCATGTCCGTCGTACTTCAGCGACAGCTGCCGCAGCGCTCCGGAGGCGATCGCGAGGACCATATCGTTGATCGTGACGTTGAGGTGCTTGCTGGTCTCCTTGATGTCGGCCAGCGCCAGGGTGGCGGTCGCGAACCGGCGTTTGGCGTCGACGCGGTGGTTGATGAACGACGGCGGCGGCGTGAACGGGCGCGTCAGCTCCGGCGACAGCCGGTAGGTGCTCTTGCGCACCCGCCGCACACCCTGGGCGGTGTAGCGCAGCACCGCGGGCAGCCGCCTGATTTGGCGCATGTGGTCACCGAATGCGGTGCGCACCAGTTCGGCACGGGTGGGTGCGGGATCGGTCGCATATGAGTCGCGGTCCTGCGGCCCGGCCTGCAGGTCCATCCCCCGCGCCAGCAAGTTGGCCGAAGCCACGCCGTCGGCCAGGGCGTGATGGATCTTGCCGAGCACCGCGATTCGGCCGTCGGCGAGCCCCTCGATGAAGTACATCTCCCACAACGGCCGGCTGCGGTCCAGCGGTGTGCTGGCGATCTCGCCGACGGCCTCGTCGAGTTCGCGCCGCCCGCCGGGGCTGGCCGCCCGGTAGGGCCGCACGTGGTATTCGAGGTCGACCTCGCAGTTCTCCCGCCACATCGGGTGGTGGAACTTGAACGGGATGTCGACGAGCTCGTAGCGGAACGGGTCGAGCTTGTAGAGCCGACCGTGGATGACCTTACGAAAGTCCTCGATGCCGAACTTGCGGCCCTTCAGTTCGGAAAGGTCGATCACCGCGAGCTTGAGGGTGTGCATATGCACTTCGGGTGTCTCGCTGTAGAGAAGTACCGCGTCCCAGCCGCTCAGCCTCTTCAACAGCCACCCTAAATAACTTCCTTGGCCCCGATCAGAGCCCGGTGCCGGTGAATATGGTTGAGGAACAACGAGATCGCGGTCGCCATCGAACCGGTGCGGGCGCCGTCCGTCATATCGAACCCATGGCCTGCGCCAGGCAGTTCAAGGTAGCTCACCGGGGCCCGCGACACCCCGCGCAGCCGTTCCACGAACGCGCGGGCCTGCGCCACCGGTATCACCGTATCCCCGGATCCGTGGATCACCAGGAACGGCGGCGCGTCCGGATGCACCTGCGCGATCGGCGACGCCTTGCGAAAGACCTCGGGATGCTTGGCGCTCTTGCGTTTGACGACCACCCGCTCCAGGAAATCCATGAACCGCACCCGCTCGGGCGTCGAACGGTCCTCCCAGTCGTAGCGACCGTAGATGCCGACCACCGCGTCCACCGACGTGTCCGAGTCCTCGGGGAGTTCGTCCTGCATCTCGGGGTCGTTGACGGTCAGACCGGCCAGCGCCGACAGGTGCCCGCCTGCTGAGGTACCCGCGATCGCAACGAAGCTACGGTCGCCACCGAACTTGTCGACGTTGGCGCGGGCCCATGCGATCGCGGTCTTCACATCCGTGATGTGCGCGGGCCAGCGATGGTGCGGTGCGACCCGGTAGTCGATGGACAGGCACACCCAGCCCTGCTGGGCCAGATGCGACATCAGCGCGTAGCCCTGCAGCATCCTGCTGCCGTGCACCCAGGCGCCGCCCGGCACGAAGATCAGGACCGGCGCGGGCTGGACCGGCAGGTCCTTGGGTCGCCACACGTCGAGCAGCTGGCACGGCCGTGGCCCGTACCGCACCGAGGTGCGGTAGACGCTGCGACGATGCTCGCGCATGTTCCACAGCGGCGGTACCCGTTGCGGTGCCGGCCAGTCGATGTCGAGGTCATGGGGATTGACGAGGCCGCGCAGCGCGGCCGCGGTGACGGTGTGGGTGCAGTCGCGTTCGCTGCGTTTCAGCTCCGCGTTGCCCGGACTCAGCCAAGACTTGGCCGCCGCACCGAAGAAATCCGGAAGATGACGGGACCCCCACACGCTCATGGCGGTCGCAGCACCAAGTGGCTCAAGGTGTTTCCCGATCACGGGCAGCGACGCCGACGCGACGCTCATGGCCAGCATGTAGTCGGAGGGCCCGGCGTTGAGAAACCACCTGGCACGTTTCCACATCGTCACGCCGGGATTCCGGGCCTCGGGCCGTACCGCCATTGCGGAACTGTACCCCGCAGCCCGATTCGTAAACGGCGACATGACGAAGATGTCGGCGCCCGATTCTGGTCAAGATCAGTGTGATCGGCGTCACGTATAGGTTGAGCTGGGCAAAGGGGTTAGCGTTACTCGACGAGTGCCAAAAGTACGCCAAAATGTAAAACGAGGACTTCCACTGTGAGTAAGTCGGCCCTGGCCATCACCGAAGAGCACAACGACTTGGCCGATGCGGCGTTTGGCCAGCTCAACCGGCTGAACAGCCGCGCCGCCGCGCGTGCCACGCTGGAGGACGCATCCTCGCATCCGGCTGACATCTGGTCGGCGGCCGGCGAGATCGGCTGGACCGGGCTGGCCGTCGCCGAAGAGCACGGCGGCTCCGGGTTCGGTCTGGCCGAGCTGGCGGTAGTTCTGGAGGCCCAGGGCCACGAGCTGTGCCCCGGCCCGTTTCTGCCGAGCGTTGCCGCAGCGGTGGTGATCGATCGCTGCGCACCCGATTCGGTTCGCGCCCAACTACTTCCAGGCCTGGCCGACGGGTCCACTGTCGGCGCGCTCGCGGTTTCGGGGGACGTGACCGTCGGCCCCGACCTGGTGGTGACCGGCCAGTGCCGCGCGGTGCTGGCCGCCCCCGACGCAACCGTGCTGGTTGTCGTCGCAGGTGAGGACGTCGTGGTGGTCGACGTGGGCGCGGACGGGGTCACCGTCACGGCGTTGGAGTCCCTGGACACCACCCGCAGCGTCGGAGCCGTCGCGATGCAGGGCGTGTCGGTGCCCGAGGACCGTATGCTGCGCGGCGCCGCACGTAAGGCACGCACCGTGTTCCGGACGCTGGCGTCGGCCGAAGCGGTCGGCGTCAGCTGGGCGAGCTTGGAAATGGCGGTCGAGTACGCCAAGGTGCGTGAACAGTTCGGCCGCACCATCGGCACGTTCCAGGCCGTCAAACACCACGCCGCCAACATGCTGGTGAACGCGGAGGTGAGCACCGCGGCCACCTGGGATGCCGCCCGCGCCGAGGACCTCGACGGCGCCTGGTTTCCCGCGGCGGTGGCCGCCTCACATGCCATCCGCACACAGATCTTCAACGCGCAGAACAACATCCAGCTGCACGGCGGTATTGGCTTCACATGGGAGCACGACGCTCACCTGTATCTGCGCCGGGCCCGCACCCTGGCCGCGTTGATGGCCGAAGCCGGTGACCCGCTGCTGGATATCGTCGAGGCCCAGCGCAGCGGCCAGGCCCGCGGCGCGTCGTTCGGCCTGCCCGACGAGGCGGAGAAGTACCGCGAGCAGGCCCGCGAGGCCGTCAAGACGTTGCAGTCGCTGCCCGCCGAGAAGCGGCGCGATTTCCTCGTCGACTCGGGATACCTTGTGCCGCACTGGCCTAAGCCGTGGGGTCGCGCCGCCGATGTGCTCGAACAACTGGTCATCGAAGAGGAGTTCGGCGGCATCGAACGCCCCGATATGGGGATCACCGGCTGGGTGACACTGACCATCGCCCAGGCCGGCACCGACGAGCAGCGGGAACGCTGGGTGGAGCCGGTGCTGCGCGGGCAGGTGATGTGGTGTCAGCTGTTCTCCGAACCGAGTGCGGGCTCGGATGCCGCCGCGGTGCGAACGTCGGCCAAGAAGGTCGACGGCGGTTGGCGCGTCACCGGTCAGAAGGTATGGACCAGCCTGGCGCACGAGTGCCAGTGGGGGCTGGCCACCGTGCGCACCGACCCCGACGCGCCCAAGCACGCCGGGGTGACGATGATGGCGATCGACATGAAGGCGCCGGGGGTGACCGTCAATCCGCTCAAGGGCCTGACCGGGCACTCGCACTTCAACGAGGTCTTCTTCGACGACGTCTTCGTGCCCGACGCCGACGTGGTGGGCGACGTCAACAAGGGTTGGTTGGTGGCCCGCGCGACGCTGGGCAACGAGCGCGTCTCGATCGGCGGAGGTTCCGGCGGCACAACCGGTTTCACCACAGCACATCTCGTCAAGCTGCTCGACGATGCGCCCGCCGAGACCGCGGCGCACTACGTGCGCAGCGTGGGAGAGGCGATCGCGGAGACCCACACGCTGCGGCTGCTGAACCTGCGCCGGGTCACCCGCGCGATCGCAGGTTCGGAAGCCGGTCCAGAAGGCAACGTCACCAAACTGCTGGTCGCCGAGTCCGGGCAGCGAACGACCGAGTTGGCCATGGAACTGGCCGGTCCGGCACCGGTCGTCGGGCAGACGCCGGTGCTGACGCTGGCCTACCTAGGCAACCGGGCGATGACGATCGCGGGCGGTACCTCGGAGATCACCCGCAACACGATCGCCGAGCGCATCCTCGGTCTGCCGCGTGATCCGCTGCTCAAATAGCGCCTACCCCGGGTCAGGTTCGCCTCGACCGTCTTGACGCTGATGAACAGCTTGGCCGCCAGCCACAAGGTGGTCTTGCCGATCCCCGCCTCGCCCTCCAGCAGTAGCCCCGCGGGGCGGCGGGCACACGCAACTCTGACATCCAGCAGACGCTCGCGGGGGCCAAGAAGGAAGCGCGGGGGCGCGCCGGCCCCGGTTTTCATGGATCCTCGGCCACGGTGGCGATGTCGAGGCTTTACTGATCAGGTGTCGCGTAACCGATCGTCTCGCCGTGCCCAGCCCAACTTTCATCCCGACTTGCGCCGTACCGCCCGGTTCATTCCGAAACAGGTCATCACCCCGGTGACGTTGCCCATCGTCCGGATGGCGACGCGCGCGTTGTGGCGGCGGGTACCGCGCGACGTCGATGCGCTGACCCTGCCCTCGGGGGTCGGGGTGCGATTGTTCCGGCCGGGCAACGGGTCCGCGGCCGGCCCGGCGCTGTTGTGGATCCACGGCGGCGGATACGTCATCGGCCACCCGGCCCAGGACGACGTGTTGTGCCGCCGCTTCGCCCGAGAACTAGGTGTCACGGTCGCCTCGGTCGACTACCGGTTGGCGCCCGAGCACCCGTATCCCGACTCGCTGGAGGACTGCTATTCGGCGTTGACTTGGCTGGCGACCCTGCCGTCGGTGGACCCGGCGCGGGTGGCGATCGGCGGGGCCAGCGCGGGCGGCGGACTGGCTGCGGCGCTGGCGCTGATGGCCCGCGACCGCGGCGAGGTCCCGGTGGCCGCGCAGTTGCTGGTGTACCCGATGCTCGACGACCGCACCTGCGACCGCCGCGATCTGGACAATCCGGGCCTTCGGCTGTGGAACCAGACGAGCAACAAGTTCGGGTGGGCGGCCTACCTCGGAGATGCGGATCCCGACGTGGCGGTGCCCGCACGCCGCGTTGATCTCAGCGGGCTGCCGCCCGCCTGGATCGGCGTCGGGACACTGGACCTTTTTCACGACGAGGACCTGGCCTACGCCGAACGGCTGCAGGCCGCGGGCGTCCACTGCGAGGTCGAGGTCGTCGACGGTGCATTTCACGGCTTCGACGGGATCGCGCCCAAAGCCGCTGTGTCGCAGGCTTTCTTCAACAGCCAGTGCGCGATGCTGCGTCAAGTGCTGACGCCCGCGGCGGCCTGACTCAGCTGCGTTCGAACACGAACTCACCGGCGATCAGCGTGGCGGCCACCATGGCGGCGTCGAGTTCGCGCAGCACCGCGGCAGGCGGCGCAGACAGCACCACCAGATCGGCAGGCTGACCCGCATCGACGGTCCTTGGCTCCTCGGGGCGCTCGGGCGTGCCGAAGAACATTTTCAACGCCGTTGCCGCGCGGACGCTTTCGTCGGCGCCGAGCACCGCGCCGCTGCCGGTCGCCCGGCGCACCGCGGCGCGCATCGTCTGCCACGGGTCGCCGTTACCGAACGGCATATCGGTGGACAACGCCACCGGCACACCGGCATCCAATAGCGTGGCGACCCGCCACAGCTCGTGATGTTCATCGGCAGGGACGTCGACGAGGTACTGGTCGCCGCGCTCGAAGACGAAGTTGGGCTGTGTCACCACCGTGACGCCGCACTCGGCGACCTGCGCAACGGTGTCGTCGGGCACGACCGCCGCATGTTCGATGCGATCGCGCGGGTGGGTGCCCGCCGACTGCAACGCCGACAAGGTGAGGACCAGCTGCGCGGCGGTGACGCAATGCACGGCGATCGCGACGCCGGCGGCGTGCCGCGCGGTGATCCAGGCGGTGAGCTCGTCGAGGTCGAGGTCGGTGTCGTGCAGGATCCGCTTGCCGGGCGCCAAACAGTGCACCCGCTGACGCAGTTCGCCGCGCCGGTGCGCCACGTTCAACTTCACCACATCGTCGACGCCGAGATCCGGTGTGGCGTCGGTGACCCCGGTGACGCCGTACCCGCCCAGCGTCCTGCTGACCTCGGCCAGACCGGACTCGTTGCGCTGCAGGCTTTCCGCCCATGTCGGATCCGAGCTGGGTAACCGGCCGTCGGGGTGGTCGGGCAGGCCGACTCGCTCCAGACCGGCCGAGTTCAGCGTCCACAGCACCCCGCTGCGGTGTTGCACGCGCACCGGTACCGATGGGGCCACATCGTCGAGCACCGTTCGGTCCAGCGGCCCGGCGACCGCCTCGTGATAGCCGACCGCCCGGATCCATCCGTCCTCGCCGACGTCGGCCGCGGCCAGGACGCTGGCCAGGTCCGCGCGGGTGGCCACGTCGCCGGGTCCGACGCGCGTCGACCGCAGCGCCGCGGCAGCCGACCGCAGGTGCACGTGGTGGTCGTGCAGACCGGGGATGACGGTGCCACCTTTCGCGTCGTAAACCTGTTCGCCGCGTTGGCGATCAAGCCGCTCGCCGATGTCGACGATGTGCTCGGCGACGCGGATGTCGACGACGGAGCCGTCGAGCAGCGACGCCCGTTGGATCAGCACTGCGCCGCCCCTCGCTCGGTCAGCAACTGCTCGACGGCGACGTTGTCGGCGCCGAGGGGCGCGGCCCGGTCGCTGAGTTGGGGCATGGCGGCGCACTCGGTTTCCCCGTCGAACGGCAGTTCGGCGTAGGTGGCGGCGACGGCGGCCATGGACATCTCGATGAGCTCACCGCCGCCGGCGTGCAACGACTCGGCGACCGTCAACGCCGCCTGCAGGCCGGTCAGCGGGTCGGCGATGGCGTCACCACAGAACTGCGGGTTCTCGACGGCGGCCGCGATCAGGCATCCCGACACCGCGGCGTCGTCACCGAACGCGACCCAGTTGGCACGCTCACCGTCGGTGCCGTGCCCGGTGATCCGCAACCAGACCCGTCCGTCGCGCGGCGCCACATCGGTCGGGCCAAGGCCGCGGCGGGTCAGCGCCGCCGGACGCGACGATTCGAGCACGACGTCGGCGGCCGACAACAACGCCTTGAGGCCGGCGGGCTCGTCGAAATCGGCGACGTAGGAAAGTTTTCCGGCGTTCATCCAGTCGAAGAACGCGGGCGGGCCGGACCGTGCACCGTCGGGGCGGGCGGTGCTTTCGACCTTGACCACGGTGGCCCCGGCCCGGGCCAGCAACTGCCCGCACAACGGGCCCGCCCACATCGTTGACAGGTCGGCGACCAGCAGCCCGCCCGGCCCGCGCGGGGTGGTGGCCGCACCGAACGGATAGTGCCGCGGCGATCCGGCCGGGGTCTCGCCGAGCGCGGCGACCGGCAGGCCCAGCAGGCGCGCGCGTTCGGTGACGTCGGCGGTGTCGTTGTTGGCGGCCCAGCGGTGCGCGGCCGGCCACGGATCGTCGTCGACGGCATCGGACTGCACCAGCGCGGGAACGGCGTTCACGTCGTCGGGACGCGACAGCGTCAGCGCGCACCAGCCGTCGCGGCTGCGCATCAGGTGTGTCGCACCGCCTGCGGAGACGCGGCCCTTCGGTGTCAGGCCGAGCATCGTGGCCCGGCCGGCCAGCAGTTCTGCGGCGTCCACCTCGACACCGGTGAGCTGCCCGAACGCCTCGGCGACCCGCCGTGCCCCGGTGAGCACGGCGCGCGGGACGACCAAAGAGGCCACGCCTCCATTGTGGTGCCCCTCCAGCCGCCGTCGGCGCGGGGTCCGGGTCCCCTCAGAACTGCAGCGCGGTGAACCGCCAGTCGAGCACCTGCCGGTCCGGCTCATCGACGGCGTAGACCAGCGACCGCAGCGTCAACACACCGCCGCGGTCGTCGGGTAGCGGTTCGGCCGCCTCGACGTGCAACTCGCTGTAGAGGGTGTCGCCCTCGTGGACCGGGCCGGTGTGGTCGCAGGACCGCCAGGCCAGCACCGTCACCAGATCGGGCAGCAGCCGGGTGGTTTGAGCCAGCGCCAGCCCGATGGTGTGACCGCCGTACACCAGCCGCTGACCTGCACTGCGATAATCATGGTGGGTCGCAGCAATGTTCAACGTCAGCCGGGCGAGCTCGGGGGCGTTGCTGACCGCGTCGGCCGAACTGTGCAGCACGGTGCCCGCGATGTCCGCGTCGAAGTGCGCGCCCGGCACTTTGGCGCGGTAGGCCTCGGCGTTCCAGTCGGCCGTCGGGTCGGGCAGGTCGGGTTCGACGGTGCCGATCGCGCTCAGGTCGTCGGCGTGGCCGGTATCGGGCGCCCCGTCGCGCAGCGGCAGCATCGCGCAGCGGTGGAAGTCGAGGATCAGGCGGCCGACGCCGTCCACCGTCGTCATCCGCAGCGCCGCCAGCCCGGTGCGGGCTCGGCCGCGTTTGGCGGAGTTCTGTTTGAGGCCGACGACCTCGGTGCGGGTGAACAGCGTGTCGCCGATGACCGGGAACCGGTGAAACGTCAGCCCGCGGTAGAACAGGTTGGCCTTCACCCGCTGGGTGACCAGCGTCGTCTGGCCGATCGCCACGTCGCACACCAGCGCCGGATGCGCCAGCGCACCCGTCGCCCCCGTCACCGCCATCGCCAGTTCGGCGTCCAGCGCCAGGCGCAGCCGGTCGCCGAGGATCGACTGGTGCACGGCCGCCGCGCCGGGCGTCAGCGTCATCGACGGCGCGGTGTCGAAGACCTGACCGACGTGGAGATCGTCAAAATAGGGGCCGCTCACGGCTGCCCATGCTGGCATTGGGCCGCACAAAGTGTCAATATGGCCGTACCTATGAATGCCGAAGAAACGATGCTGGTCGAGACCGTGCGCATGTTCATCGACCGCGACGTCAAACCCCAGGTCCGCGAGGTCGAGCACGCCAACACCTACCCGGAGGCGTGGATCGAACAGATGAAGCAAATCGGTATCTACGGGCTGGCGATTCCGGAGGCCTACGGCGGCTCGCCGGTGTCGATGCCGTGCTACGTCGAGGTGACGCAGGAACTGGCGCGGGGCTGGATGAGCCTGGCCGGCGCCATGGGCGGGCACACCGTGGTGGCCAAGCTGCTCGACCTGTTCGGCACCGACGAGCAGAAGCAGCGGTACCTGCCGCCGATGGCCACCGGTGAGGTGCGCGCCACGATGGCGCTGACCGAACCCGGCGGTGGCAGCGACCTGCAGAACATGAAGACCACGGCGCTACCGTCACCCGGCGAGGGACTGGCGATCAACGGGTCCAAGACGTGGATCAGCAACGCGCGCCGGTCCGGGTTGGTTGCGCTGCTGTGCAAGACCGATCCCACCGCCACGCCCAAGCACAAGGGCATCTCGGTGGTGCTGGTCGAATCTGGCACCACGGGCCTGATCGTCTCGCGTGATCTGCCCAAGCTCGGATACAAGGGGGTGGAGTCCTGCGAGCTGACATTCGAAGACTGCCGGGTGCCCGCGTCGGCGATCCTCGGCGGCGAGCCGGGCAAGGGGTTCGCCCAGATGATGAAAGGCCTTGAGACAGGCCGGATTCAGGTCGCGTCACGCGCGCTCGGGGTGGCGACGGCGGCGCTGGAGGACTCGCTGCGTTACGCGCAGGAGCGCGAAAGCTTCGGGCAGCCGATCTGGAAGCACCAGTCCATCGGCAACTACCTGGCCGATATGGCGACCAAGCTGACCGCCGCGCGCCAGCTCACCCGGTATGCCGCCGAACGCTACGACAGCGGCGAACGCTGCGACATGGAGGCCGGCATGGCCAAGCTGTTTGCCTCCGAGGTGGCGATGGAGATCGCGCTGAACGCCGTGCGGATCCACGGCGGGTACGGCTATTCCACCGAATTCGACGTCGAACGCTACTTTCGCGACGCGCCGCTGATGATCGTCGGCGAGGGCACCAACGAGATCCAGCGCAACGTGATCGCCGGGCAACTCATCGCCCGGGGCGGGATATAGGTGAAGCAGCTTCCGGCGTATCAGACGCTGCGCGAACAGTTGCGCGAGCAGATCGCCGCGGGCCACTACCGGGACGGCACCCGGTTGCCTACCGAGTCGGAACTTGTTGCCGCCCATGGGTTGTCGCGGCAGACGGTGCGACGGGCTTTTCAGGACCTGGCCGCCGAGGGGGTGGTGTACCGGGTGCCGGGGCGGGGCACCTACGCCAGCGATCCGGGACGGCGCTACCTGCGCCAGCTCGGGTCCATCGAAGACCTGATGAGCCTGTCCGACGACACCACCATGGAGGTGCTGTCCGGGCTGCGCAGACGGGTGGACGTCGATGCCGCCAGCCGGTTGCGCCTCGACGACGACGTGGTGTTCTCGGTGATGCTTCGCCGTCTGCATGCTGCCGAACCCGGGGCTGAACCTGGCGTGCCGTTCGTGTCCACGACCGTGCACCTGGTGCCGTCGGCCGCGGCCGCGCTGTCGGGCGCCCCGGAACTGGCCGACGGCGCCGTGGGCACCCAGACCGTGATCGGACTGCTCGAACCGCACCTGGATGCGCCGATCACCGAAGCGGCGCAGTGGATCACCGTCGCCCCCGCCGACGACGCCGTCGCCGCCGCGGTGGGCTGCGTGTCGGGTCATCCGATGCTGCGGGTGGACCGGCTCTACTCCGATGCCGCCAGCCGACCCGTCGAGCTGTCGGTCAGCCACTTCTTGCCCGAGCAGTACACCTACCGGGTGACGCTGCGCCGCTCCGGTTGAGGGGATTTCGGTGCGTCAACCAGCGATGAGCGATGGTTTGCGCACCGAAATCACACGATGGCGTCGATCAGGCCCCACCGCAGCGCGGTCGGCGGGTCGATGCGACGACCCGACAACACCAGGTAAGCGGTGCGCCACCGGCCGATGCGCCTGGCGACGCTCACGGTGCCGCCGGCCCCGGGGATCAGGCCGAGGCTCAATTCGGGCAGACCGAAGACGGCGTCGGCGCGTGCTTGCACCCAGCCGCAAAACGCCGCCATCTCGATCCCGCTTCCCAGCACCTGACCGTGCACCTCGGCGCGGCACCGATGACCAAGGCGTGCAGTCAGTTCGGCCAGCACCAACGCCGGGCTGTGCCGGGTGCGGGCCAGGTGTGCGCTGGCCGGGTCGTCGAAGGTGCCGAACTCGGCGAGATCACCTCCGCTGCAGAACGACGGGCCGTTGCCCGACAGGGTCACCCCTCGTATCGACGGGTCGAGCCGGGCGACCTCGAGGACCTCCAGCAGCGCGGCGCGGGCGTCGGTGGAGAAGGCGTTGTGCCGTTGCGGGCGGTTGAACCGCACGTACAACGCGTCGTCGATGCGCTCGGCCTGCACCGGCTCGGGGATGGTCACCGGCCGGGCGGGTCCGCGTTCGGCGAGCCAGCGCGCGAACTCGGGGCCGGACTGCAGCGTCGAGTAGGCCAGGGATTCGGTGACGACGCCGCCGAAGGCTGGTGCCGCGGGATCGAGGGCCCGTAGCACGTCGTCGCACACGGCGGCCGCCTGCGGCCATCGCGCACAGCGCTCGGTGATCTCATCGAGCGCGTCGGGCACCGATTCCACGGTGATGGCCCGACGGTCGTCGGTGTCGTCCTCGGACAGCGTGAATGTCGCGTCGTCACAAGGTGTTCCGACGGCAACGACGATGCCGCCGGTGAGCTCGACGGAGGTCACGAGTACTTTTCGACCAGCTCTCGTTTGATCATCTTGCCGGTCTCGGTGCGCGGCAGCTGCGCCTCGAACGAGATGGCCCGCGGACACTTGTAGTGCGCCAACCGATCTCGCAGCCAGGTGAGTAACTGCTCGCCGAACTCTTCGGTGGCATCGGCCGGGTCGACGGTCTGCACGACGCCGTGCACCCGTTGTCCCATCTCGTCGTCGGGTACGCCGAACACCGCGGCGTCCATCACTTTGGGATGGGTCACCAACAGGTTCTCGGCCTCCTGCGGATAGATGTTCACCCCGCCGGAGATGATCATGTGGTGCTTGCGGTCGGTGAGGAACATGTAGCCGTCGTCGTCGAGGTATCCGACGTCGCCGACGGTGACCCATCCGCGCCGGTCCCGGGACTCGGCCGTCTTCTCCGGATCCTTGTGGTAGACGAACTGCATACCGGGCATGGCGAAGTAGATCTGGCCTTCCTGGCCGGGGGCCACCTCGTCGCCTTTCTCGTCGAGGACGTGCGCCTCGCCCAGCAGCGGTCGACCGACCGAACCCGGCCGCTTGAGCCACTCCTCGGCGGTGATGAAGGTGATACCGGCGCCTTCAGAGGACGAGTAGTACTCGTCGATGACGGGGCCCCACCAGTCGATCATCTGTCTCTTGATGTCGACTGGGCACGGCGCCGCCGCGTGCACCACCCGCTTGATGCTGGAAACGTCGTAGGAATTGCGCACCGACTCAGGCAGTTTGAGCATCCGGATGAACATCGCAGGCACGAACTGGCCGCTGGTGACCCGGTACTTCTCGATGGCCTGCAGTGCCGACTCGGGCTCGAACTTCGACATCACCACGGTGGTCACACCCATCGCCTGCGCCGCCATCGTCCACAGACACGGCGCAGTGTGGTACAGCGGCGCCGGGCTCAGATACACCGAGTCGCTGTCCATCTGGATCGCCATCAGCAATGCGGACAGCAGGTTCGGTGAGTCCGACGGGTGCACATGGGGCAGTTCACGCCGAATTCCCTTGGGCCGCCCGGTGGTTCCCGAAGAGTACTGAAGCAGGTCGCCTTCGATCTCGTCGTCGATGGACGTGCTGGGTTGGTGGGCTACGCATTCGGGGTAGCGCTGCCAGCCGTCGAGATCGGCGTCGGCGATCATCAGCAGCTCAGGCAGACCGTTGGGTAAGTGCTCGGCCAACTCCTCGCACAGCGTGCGCAGCGCCGCGGAGCCGACGATTGCCTTGGCGCCGCAGTTGTCGATGATGTAGGCCGCCTCGGCCGCGGTGAGGTGGGTGTTGATCACCGCGTAGTACAGGCCGCTGCGGCGCGCCGCCCACATCACCGCGTGCAGGTGCTCGTTGTTCTCCATCAGCACGGCCATGGTGTCGCCTTCCACCAGCCCGGCCTGCCGGAAGTGGTGGGCGAGCTGGTTGGCGCGCGCCTCCAGCTCGGCGAACGTCACCACCGTGCCGCTGGGATGCATGATGACGGCGGGCTTGTCGGGCGTGGCCTCGGCATGTTCGCGGATCTGCATGTAGAGACTTTACGACGACTGGACTTGACGGGTGTCAAGAGGGTCTCGGGCGTCGGGCGTGCCTCCGCTACCGTAACCTGTTTGCTGGCGCGGACCGGGGGCGACGCCGACACGGGCAGCAAACGATGAAAGGACAGCCACCCCATGGCCGAGTACGACTACGTCATCCTCGGAGCAGGTGCGGCCGGATGTGTGCTGGCCAACCGACTGTCGGCTGATCCCACCAACCAGGTGCTGCTGGTCGAAGCCGGTGCGCGGGACCGCAACCCCTACATCCACGTGCCGATGATCAGCGCCGCGCTGTTCGGCAACGACAAGTACTCCTGGAGCTATCAGCTGGCGCCGTTCGGACCCGAGAACCGCACCGAGACCTGGCCGCGCGGCAAAGTGCTCGGCGGCTCCACCGCGATCAACGGGCTGGTCTACAACCGCGGCGACCGCGAGGACTACGACGAGTTGGTGCGCCGCGGCAACACCGGCTGGGGCTGGGACGACATCCTGCCCGTCTACCGTGCCTTCGAGGACCACCAGTTCGGCGCGTCGCCGACGCGCGGCGCGGGCGGTGAACTGCCGATCACCACCCCCCGCGACCCCGACCAGCTGGTCTTCGACCTGATCGACGCCGGCGCGAAGCTCGGGCTGCGCAGCGTGGCTGACTACAACGAGAGCGACGACGAGCGCGTCGGCCCCGCCATGGCCACGATCCGCCGCGGCGTCCGCGTCACCGCCGCCAAGGCGTTCCTGCGGCCGGTGCGCACGCGGCCCAACTTGCACCTGGCGCTGAACACCAAGGCCCACCGGCTGATCTTCGAGAACGGCCGCGCGGCCGGCGTCGAGGTCCGCAGCGACGGCAACACCAGCCAGCTGCGGCCGCGCCGCGAGCTGATCCTGGCGCTGGGGGCGCTGGAGTCACCGAAGCTGTTGCAGCTCTCCGGGATTGGGCCGCGCGAGGTGCTCGGTGCGGCCGGTGTTCCGGTGTACCTCGAGCGCGACAACGTCGGGCGCCGCATGCTCGAGCACTTCTGCGTCATCAACACCTATCAACTGGCCGACGACATCGGCTACAACCGGTTGCTGCGCAACACCAAGGCCAAGGGGCTGACCGCACTGAAGTACCTGGCCACCCGCAAGGGACCGCTGGCCACCCCCACCGGCGACGTGATGGCGATCTTCAAGACCACACCCGAGGCGGACCGGGTCGACGGGCAGGTCCTGGTGCGAATGATGTCGGTGGGCTCGGTGCGGCCCGACGCCCCGGCGGGCATCGAGTCCGTCGGCGGCGTGTCCTGCATGGGTGAGGTGCTGCGCTCGACATCGGAAGGCAGCGTGTGGATCACCTCGGCCGACCCGGACGCGCCGTTGGCTGTCGACGCCAATTACCTTGCCACTGAATACGACCGCACGACCAGCGTCGCGCTGCTGCGTCGCATGCGGGAGTGGTTCGAGCAGTCGCCGATCGCCGAGAAGGTCAGCGCCGAAAGCCGGCCCGGACCGAATCTGCAATCCGATGAGGAGATCCTGGCGGGCATCACCGCGACCGGCGCGACCGGCAGCCACGCCGTCGGCACCTGCGCGATGGGCCCGAACGACGACGACATCGTGGACGACCGGTGCCGGGTTCGCGGTATTGCGGGGTTGCGCATCGTCGACTGCGCCAGCCAGCCGACGATGATCTCCGGCAACCTGATGGGCCCGACGATGGCGTGGGCGGGCCGCGCCGCCGAGTTCATCCTCGACGGCTAGGGACGGCGCCAGCCACCGCGGCCGAGCAGGAAAAAGCTACTCCGCGTCGTTCAGGCGGTGCTTGAGGGCGTCGAACTCGTCCTTGATGCCCGTCGGCAGCTTCTCGCCGACGAACTCGAACCACTCCTCGATCAGTGGGAGCTCCTCGCGCCACTCGTCGACGTTGACCTCCAGCGCGGCGTCGACGTCGGCCGGGTCGACGTCGAGGCCGGACAGGTCCAGGTCTTCGGCGCTGGGCACGGTGCCGATCGGGGTGGTGCGCCCGCCGGCGCGCTGCTCGATGCGGTCGACGATCCACTTCATCACCCGGCTGTTCTCACCGAAGCCCGGCCACAGGAAGCGGCCGTCGTCGCCGCGGCGGAACCAGTTGACGAAGAAGATCTTCGGCATCTTGGACTCGTCGGACTGCTTGCCGACGTCGATCCAGTGCGCGAAATAGTCGCCGACGTTGTAGCCGAGGAATGGCAGCATCGCCATCGGGTCGCGGCGCACGGTGCCGACCTTGCCCTCGGCGGCCGCGGTCTGCTCGGAGCCGAGCGTGGCGCCGATGAACACGCCGTGCTGCCAGTCACGGGCCTGGGTGACCAGCGGGACCGTGGTCTTGCGCCGGCCGCCGAACAGGATCGCCGAGATCGGCACGCCCTGCGGGTCGTCCCACTCGGGCGCCAGCGTCGGGCACTGCGAGATCGGGGTGGTGTAGCGCGAGTTCGGGTGCGCGGCCTTCTCCTCGGAGTCCGGAGTCCAGTCGCGGCCCTTCCAGTCGATGAGGTGCTGCGGGTCGCCCTCGAGGCCTTCCCACCACACGTCCTTGTCGTCGGTCAGCGCGACGTTGGTGAACACGGTGTTGCCGGCCTCGATGGTCTTCATCGCGTTCGGGTTCGACGACCAGTTGGTGCCCGGCGCGACCCCGAAGAAGCCGAACTCGGGGTTGACGGCGTAGAGGCGGCCGTCCTTGCCGAACCGCATCCACGCGATGTCGTCGCCGACGGTCTCGGCGCGCCAGCCCGGCAGGGTGGGCTGCAGCATCGCGAGGTTGGTCTTACCGCACGCCGACGGGAACGCCGCGGCGACGAAGTAGGACTTGTTCTCCGGCGAGATCAGTTTGAGGATCAGCATGTGCTCGGCGAGCCAGCCCTCGTCGTGGGCGATCGCCGACGCGATGCGCAGCGCGTAGCACTTCTTGCCGAGCAGCGCGTTGCCGCCGTAACCCGAGCCGAAGCTCCAGATTTCGCGGGTTTCCGGGAAGTGGCTGATGTACTTGGTGTCGTTGCACGGCC
Organism: Mycolicibacterium sp. XJ2546; assembly: GCF_053483195.1. Lineage (NCBI taxonomy): Bacteria > Bacillati > Actinomycetota > Actinomycetes > Mycobacteriales > Mycobacteriaceae > Mycobacterium > Mycolicibacterium sp. XJ2546. Next base: position 20,375 of record NZ_JBEFRW010000026.1, read on the forward strand.
ACGGCACGTCGTTCTGGCCGGGTTCCAGCGGCGCGCCGATCGAGTGCAGCGCCTTGACGAAGAAGCCGTCGTCGCCGAGCTTGTCCAGCGCGGCCTTGCCCATCCGGGTCATCGTGCGCATCGACACGACGACGTACTCGGAATCGGTGATCTCCACGCCCAGCTTGGGGTCCTCGGCGCCCAGCGGGCCCATGCAGAACGGGATGACGTACATGGTGCGCCCGCGCATGCAACCGCGGTACAGGTCGGTCATGGTGGCGCGCATCTCCGACGGATCCATCCAGTTGTTGGTCGGACCGGCGTCGAGCTCGCGCTCGGTGCAGATGTACGTGCGGGACTCGACACGCGCCACGTCGGAGGGGTCGGACACCGCCAGGTAGGAGTTGGGCTTCTTCTCCTCGTTGAGTTTGGTGAAGGTGCCCGCCGCCACGAGCTTGTCGCACAGCCGTGCGTTCTCCTCGTCGGAGCCGTCGGTGAAGACCACCCGATCGGGCTGCGTCAACTCTGCGACCTCCTGGACCCAGGCCAGCAGCCCTTTGTGCTTCGTCGGTGCAGTATCGAGACCCGGAATAGTCGCTGCGGTCATCAAAATCTCCTGTGTACGGTTTCTGCCAGGACGTACGCACCGAGAGCGCCGGCCCGACAGGAAAGGCCGGGAAATCGGTCGTCCCTTATATACGAGGTTATCGTCCGTGACGTAGCCGTGGGCATTCGGGAGTATGTCCGTTAACTCACAAGAACGATTCAGAAACGCTCTCCTGGCGGTTCGGAACATTCAGTCGGGCTGATTTTCGCTTTTCTCACCCGCCGAATCGGCGCGCACCGCGTTGCGCGCCCGCTGCAGTGACGGCAACCGCCGGTCGCGCAGGGCGGCTGCGCGGGCGGTCTGCATCGCATGCTCGCGCAACTCGGCGTTGATCTCGGCGAGCCGGGCCTCGGCGGCGGTGCTGTCGCTTTGCTCGCGGGCGTGCAGCTCCGATGTCAGCGCGGTTTCGGCGGCCAGCACCCGACTGCCGACCCGCTCCTCGACCGCGGAACGCAGTGCGGTCGTCACGTCGGTGACCCAGCGGTCCAGCACCGCCCGATCCTGCAGCAGCGCACGAAGTCCCACCACCCACACCGTCACCACCAGCCCGACAAGTCCCCCTGCTACCAACCCTGCGGCCGCCAGGCCCGGCGCCAGCCCGGTGAACAGCCGGGTCACCATCAGCGCCACGCCCAGCCCGAAGCCAGCGCCGAGGATCATCATCAGCTGGGTTTCCAGGCGGCGCGACTTCAGCGGCGGCCCCGGCAGGGCCGGCGTCGACGGCGGGCCTGGCAGTGGTGGCGCGGGCAGTTGCAGTCCGGCGGCCATATCGCGCAGGTGGGCGGTCACGCCCTCGTCGACCTCGGCGACGACGTCGTCGGCGCGCCTGCGCACGTAGGACTCGAAGTCACCGAGCCCGCGCCGGCCGGTCTGCGATGCGTCCTCGGCCAGTTCGGCGCGCACCGACGTGCACCGGTTGCGCGCGAAGTAGGTGAGCTGCAGGCGGGCCTGCTGCAATTGGCTGCGCAGCGCGATGGTGTGCTCGGATTTGGCCACCCGACGACCGCGCACGACCTCGTCACGTTGGGCGCGCAGCGCGTCGACACGGGCCTGCCGGTCCAGGCCGTCGCCGTCGGCGCGGTAGCGCTCGATTTCGGCGGATATCCGAGTTTCCCACGCGCGCAGCCGGTTTCGTCGGTCCAGGTCGGGATCGGCGAGCCGGTTTTGCAGCAAGTCCACCAGCTCGTCGACTTGCGGCTCACCGAGATCCGGCGCCGCGGCCACCCCCACCCACGGCACGTCGACGTATCGCGGCGCCCGTTCGGTGAGCGTCGCCCGGTCGGCGGCCAGCACGTCGCGCCAGTCGCGGTGCGCGTCGATCTTGGACACCGCACCCACCACCAGGTCGGTGTGGCGCGTCGCCAGATCGATGAGCACACAGTCGGATTCGGTCAGCGGCGCCACCGCGGAGACCACGAACACCACCGCCTTCGGAGCGTCGGTCGCCGACAGGTCCGCACCCTCGATAAACGTGTGCTCGGGCAGGCGCTCGCGCAGCGCAGCGACCACGCTGGTGGTGCCCGCCAGCCAGGGACCGGTCACTGCCACCACGTCTCGACGCCGCACGGCGGGCGGGCTCAGTGCGGGTTCGATCGCCGACACCACGGCATCGGCCGACGCGATCGGATCGTTCACCGAGACCGCCCGAGCAGACGCAGCGAGCCGCGGCTGATGTCGGCGGCGCAATCGCGGTGCAGCATGGTGACCGGGCCGCTACCGTAGCGCCGCCACTGCACGGCGCGGCGTAGGTGCGCGGCTGGATCATCGGCCCGGTCCACCTGCACGCCGGCGGCCTCGACCACCTCGACGGCGGCGGCCATGGCGCCGACGACCGCGTCGTCACCTGCTAGAAACGCTGCCAACCGTTCGTCACCGCCCTGGGCGGCCAGCGCCCGCAACTCGGTGATCGTCGAGCGCACCCGCTGGTACCGCAGCGCGGCGCCGGCCGCGTCGATCTGCGCGACGACGCGGTCGAGCATGCTGTGCCTGCGCAGCAGCCCCGGCAGCGCGGCGGGTTCGGCGCCGCCGCCGAGCGCCAGCACCGCGTGGGCGATGCCGAACCGGTCCAGCGCGTCGAGCAGGCGTCGTCGCACCGGCATCGCCACCGGGTGCGCGCACTGCAGAAACGCATCGGTGGACGTCAGATCCGCGGGCTCGCGCACCATGGCCGACAGCGCGTCGAGCATTGCGTCGTCGAGCACGACCGCGCCCAGCAGCGCGACCATCGGCACGGTCGGCACGCCGGTCAGCGCGCGGTAGTGGCCCGCGCGGCGATGCGCCGTCGCCAGCGGGCCGCCCGCACCGAACCCGGTGAGGTCGGCTTTGTTGAGCACCAGCACGGTCGGTCGCCGGGCAGCGCCGATCAACGTGGTGTCCTCGGGTTTGAGCACCTCGGCCAGCACCACGACGTCGACGTCGGCATCGGCCGGATCGGGTGTGACGACAACGCCGCCCGCGGTCAGCGCCGCACCGACCGTCGTCGCGCCGGCGCCGCGGCGGCCCCGCACCGCCACCCGCAACGGCGCGCGCAGCTGCCGGATGATCGACCGCAGCCGCGGGTTGCGGCTGTCCTGCGCGTGCTGTGTCAGCGCCGCAACGAAAATGCCGAAAATCTGGCGGCCTTCCCTGTCGTGTCTTCCGGACGTCGGCACCGCACCGAGCGGGCCACTGCGTCGATGGTGACACTGCCACGCGTAGGAGGTGAGCGGCAGTTCCCGGCGCTGGGGACAAACCGGGCACATACCAGCCGAAGGCAACTGTTGGATATCAATCTGCACCACGATGCGGGTACTCGGACGCACATGAGCGAACATGGACGGATGCATTTGCCCGATGTCGCCGACGGGTCGGCTCCGTCGCCCGATGTCGCCGACGGGTCGGCTCCGTCGCCCGATGTCGCCGATGCGCACCATCGCTATCCCCGGGTCACCAGCTTCCGGACCCGGCGTACGACGCTCTCCGCGGCTCAGCAGGCGACCTGGGACCGGCTCTGGCCGGAGCTGGGCACCCACGCACGCGACGCGGGCGGCCCCGCCCCACGCCTGGACACCGACGCGTGGTTCAAACGCCGAGCGCCGGTGGTCGTCGAGATCGGCTGCGGTGCGGGCACCTCGACGCTGGCGATGGCCAAGGCGGAGCCGAACCTCGACGTGGTGGCCGTGGAGGTGTACCGGCGCGGTTTGGCGCAGTTGCTGTCGGGAATCGACCGCGACGGCGTGTCCAACATCCGGTTGGTGCGCGGCGACGGCGTCGACGTGCTGGCCCACATGTTCGGCCCCGACTCGCTGACCGGCGTGCGGGTGTTCTTCCCCGACCCCTGGCCCAAGGCCCGCCACCACAAGCGCCGGCTGCTGCAGCCGTCGACCGTCGCGCTGATCGCCGACCGGCTGCGTCCGGGCGGGGTGCTGCACGCGGCCACCGACCACGCCGGCTACGCCGAGCACATCGCCGAGGTGGGTGACGCTGAACCCCTGCTGCACCGGGTCAGCGCCACGGACCAGCTGCCGATCTCCGTACAGCGCCCGGTCACCAAGTACGAAAACAAGGCGCAGCACGCCGGCAGCGCTGTCGCCGAGCTGCTCTGGGAGAAGCGGTCATGAGCGTCACCGAGGAGATCCAGATCACCGAGGAGGCGCCGCCCGAGGCCGCGGAACCGGCCCCGACGGACGGCACCGCCCGGGTCCTGCTGGTGTGGGACGCCCCCAACCTCGACATGGGCCTGGGTTCCATCCTGGGCGGCAGGCCGACGGCCGCGCACCGGCCCCGCTTCGACGCGCTGGGCCGGTGGCTGCTGGCGCGCACCGCCGAGCTGTCGGCGGGCCGCCCCGAGGTCTCGCTGGAACCCGAGGCCACCGTGTTCACCAATATCGCCCCAGGTAGCGCCGATGTTGTTCGCCCGTGGGTGGAAGCGTTGCGTAACGTTGGCTTCGCGGTCTTCGCGAAACCGAAGATCGACGAGGACAGCGATGTCGACGTCGACATGCTCAGCCACATCGCGCTGCGCCGCAGCGAGGGTCTGGCCGGTGTTCTGGTGGCCTCCGCGGACGGTCAGGCGTTCAAACAACCGTTGGAGGAGATCGCCCGCGACGGCATACCGGTGGCAGTGCTCGGATTTCGCGAACATGCCAGCTGGGCGCTAGCGTCGGATACCTTGGAGTTCGTCGACCTGGAGGACATTCCTGGTGTTTTCCGGGAGCCGCTACCGCGAATCGGCCTTGATTCGCTGCCCGAGCAGGGGGCATGGCTGCAGCCGTTCCGGCCGCTGTCCTCGCTACTGACCTCGCGCGTCAACAACTGAAATGCGCAGCGTCGTCTACACAGACTTGTAAGGAGTTCACGTGTTCGCCTGGTGGGGTCGAACGGTGTATCGGTTTCGATACATCGTCATCGGCGTCATGGTCGCGCTGTGCCTTGGTGGCGGTGTCTTCGGCATCTCCCTGGGCGACCACGTCACCCAAAGCGGCTTCTATGACGAAGGCAGCGAGTCCGTGCACGCCTCGCTGGTCGGTGACGAGGTTTACGGCCGCGACCGCACCAGCCACGTCGTCGCGATCCTGACCCCGCCCGACGGCGAGAAGGTGGACAACCCGGAGTGGCAGCGCGACGTCGTCGCTGAACTCGACGCCTTCGTCGCCGACCATCCAGACCAGATCGTGAGCTGGGTCGGTTGGCTGCGCGCACCCGATGCGGCCAGCGAGACCGTCCAGCAGATGAAGACGAGTGATCTGTCCAAGACATTCATCAGCATCCCGCTGCAAGGCGACACCGACGACGAGATCCTGAAGAACTACCAGGCCGTCGAACCCGATCTGCAGCAGATCAACGACGGCAACATCAGGTTGGCCGGCCTCAACCCGCTGGCCAGCGAGCTGACCGGCAGCATCGGCGAAGACCAGCGCCGCGCCGAGATCGCCGCCATCCCACTGGTCTGTGTGGTGCTGTTCTTCGTCTTCGGCGGTGTGGTCGCCGCCGCGCTACCCGGGTTGATCGGCGGCCTGACCATCGCCGGCGCGCTGGGCATCATGCGGCTGCTCGCCGAGTTCATGCCCGTGCACTTCTTCGCTCAGCCGGTGGTGACGCTGATGGGGCTCGGCATCGCCGTCGACTACGGGCTGTTCATGGTCAGCCGGTTCCGCGAGGAGATCGCCGAGGGCTACGACACCGAGGCTGCGGTGCGCCGGACGGTGATGACCTCGGGGCGCACCGTGATGTTCTCCGCGGTGATCCTGGTGGCCTCCTCGGTGCCGCTGCTGCTGTTCCCGCAGGGCTTCCTCAAGTCGATCACCTACGCGATCATCGCCTCGGTGATGCTGGCGGCGATCCTGTCGATCACCGTGCTGGCCGCGGCGCTGGCCATCCTCGGCCCCAACGTCGACGCGCTCGGCGTGCGCACGCTGCTGCGGGTGCCGTTCTTCCGCAACTGGAAGCCGATGCGGGTCTACCTGGAGTGGCTGGCGGAGAAGACGCAGAAGACCAAGACCCGCGCCGAGGTCGAGAAGGGCTTCTGGGGCAAGCTGGTCAACCGGGTGATGAAGCGGCCCATCGCCTTCGCGGCGCCGATCGTCATCGTGATGATCTTGATGATCATTCCGCTCGGTCAGCTGTCCCTGGGCGGCATCAGCGAGAAGTATCTGCCCCCGGACAACCCGGTCCGCCTGGCCCAGGAGGACTTCGACAGCTCTTTCCCCGGTTTCCGCACCGAACCGTTGACGATCGTGATGGAACGCGAGGACGGCGAGTCGATCACCGATCAGCAGATCGCCGAGGTGCGTAGCAAGGCGATGACGGTGCCCGGCTTCATCGTGCCCGACGGGGATCGGTCGAAGATGTGGCAGGAGCGGTCGGTCCAGGAGGGCGGATCCAAGGACCCATCGGTTCGGGTGATCCAGAACGGTTTGGAAAACCGCAACGACGCGGCGAAGAAGATCGACGAGCTGCGCGCGCTGTCCCCGCCTCGGGGCATCGATGTATCCATCGGTGGCACACCGGCTTTGGAGCAGGACAGCATCCACAGCCTGTTCGACAAGCTGCCGTTGATGGTGACGCTTCTGATCGTCACCACGACGATCCTGATGTTCCTGGCGTTCGGGTCGGTGGTGCTGCCGATCAAGGCCGCGGTGATGAGCGCGCTCACGCTGGGCTCGACGATGGGCATCCTGACGTGGATGTTCGTCGTCGGGCACGGATCCGGGATCATGAACTACACGCCGCAGCCGTTGATGGCGCCGATGATCGGGTTGATCATCGCGGTGATCTGGGGTCTGTCGACCGACTACGAGGTGTTCCTGGTCTCGCGCATGGTGGAGGCCCGCGAGCGTGGCATGTCCACCGCCGAGGCCATCCGGATCGGCACCGCGACCACCGGCCGGTTGATCACCGGCGCCGCGCTGGTGCTGGCTGTGGTCGCGGGCGCGTTCGTGTTCTCCGACCTGGTGATGATGAAGTACCTGGCGTTCGGTCTGCTGATCGCGCTGCTGCTCGACGCCACCGTGGTCCGGATGTTCCTGGTGCCGTCGGTGATGAAGCTGCTCGGCGACGACTGCTGGTGGGCGCCGCAGTGGATGAAACGGCTGCAGGAGCGCCTCGGGCTGGGTGAAACCGAACTGCCCGACGAGCGCAAACGCCCCGCGGTCCGCGAAACCGGCCCGCACTCGGAAGCGAACCCAGAGGCGTTGGTCGGGGCGGGCGCCCCGGTTCCGCCGCGTCCCGCTGCGCGGGCGCGGCCACCACACGACCCCACCCATCCGGTCCCGCAGGGTCCGCCCGCCGGTGCGACGACGCGGATCACCACGCCGCGCGCGGTTCCGTCGAGCGCGGGCACGGCGCGGATCCCTGGCCCCGAGCAACCCGAAGAGCCGCCGACCACCCGGCTGGCGATGGCCCGCAACGCCGTGCGCAACGCGGTGAACAACGCGGCCGCCGCCGCCCGCGAGGCGGCCAAACCGCCGAGCCCACCACCTCCGCCGGCCCGCGCACCGCGGGAGGACCGTCAGATCGAATCGTGGCTGGGTGAGTTGCGCGGCACCGCAACACCGCCCGGTCCGCCGCCCCCACCTGCGGGACGGGCGCGGCCGTCGGCCGAGGCCACCCGGGCCATGCCGCGGTCACCACGGCCCGAGCCCGGCAACGAGCCGACGACGGCGTTCCCGGCGGCGGGCACGGCGCCCGAAAGCGCCAACTCGCAGGATGCCCAGGACACAGAGGCCACGACGGCGATCCCCACATCACGGCCACCGGAGAACTCGGGAGATCCCGAGGCCACCGAGAAGATCGACACCCGTGAGGACGAGCAGCCCAAGCGCCGCGGCGGCGGTATGAGCGCGCAAGATCTGCTGCGCCGCGAAGGCCGCCTCTAACTAGTCGCCCAAAGGAACAGACGGGCAGGAAAGTGTGAGAAGGTTTTCGCCGTCGCCTTTCGTCGGTCTCGGCGCAAGGCGGGCGGGCTACTCCTGCCGGCGCACCGGGACCTCGTCCGGATCGGCCTCGACCCGGCCGCCATCCTCGGCCGCCAGCGCGGCCTCCTCAGCCGCGGGGTCCGGCGCCGTCAACACCCGCACCGCGCTGTTGAGGAACGCCATCACCGGCACCGCGAGCAACGCGCCGACAATGCCGGCCAGCACCCCGCCCCCGGCGATCGCCAACACGATGGCCAACGGATGGATGGACACCGCCCGACCCATCACCAGCGGCTGCAGGACATGGCCCTCCAACTGCTGGACTGCGATGATCAGGCCCAGCGTGATCAGCGCGTAGATCCAACCTTTGGCGATCAGCGCCACGATCACCGCGAGGAAACCGGTGATCACCGCGCCGACCAACGGGATGAACGCGCCGAGAAACACCAGCGACGCCAACGGCAGCGCCAACGGCACCCCCATGATCGCCAGGCCGGTGCCGATGCCCACCGCGTCGACCAGCGCCACCAGAAACGTCGCCCGGACGTAGCCGATCAGCGAACGGAACCCAGCCCTGCCCGCGTCGCGCACCCGCTCCCGCACCGGTTCGGGAAAGATCTTGGTGACGAACGCGAAGATGTTGCGCCCGCCGTGCAACAGGAAGATCAGCGTGAACAGCACCAGCAGGGCGCCGGTGACGATCTCGGTCACCGTCGTCGCCGTCGACAGCGCACCGCTGGTCAACCGCTCCTGGTTGTTGCGCAGCGCCTCCACGGCCGCCGTCTGCAGCTGGCCGATCTGCTGGTCGCTGACCCCCAGAGGGCCGTCGGTCAGCCAGTTGCCGACGCCGTCGATGCTGTGGGTCACCTGTTCCACGAGAGCCGGTGCACCCTCGATGAACTGGTTGACGACGAACGTCATGATCCCGCCGACGATCGCGAACCCGCCGAGCAGCATCAGCGCCACCGCACCGCCGCGCGGCGCGCCCCGCCGGTGCAGGTAATCCACGGCCGGCAACAACAGGGCGGCCAGGATCGTGGCCAACGCGACCGGGACGACGATGATCTCGAGCCGTTTGACCACCCAGAGCACGGCCACGACGGCGGCCAGGATCACCAACAGTCGCCACGACCACGCCGCGGCTTTCCGGACCAGCGGACTGACCGCCTCGTCATCCACCGACAGACCCGCGGGCATCCCGACAGCGTAACGGCCTATCGTGACCACCCGCCGAACTCTGCAGTGGTCCCGGAATCGCGGACACCACGCTCTACCCTGTAGGTCGTGTCGCACGACGCGCCGGCGAGCGAGGCCCACAGCCAGGGGCGCTCCGCCCGCGGTAAGTACTGGTGGCTGCGCTGGGCCGTCATCGCCGTCGTGGCCGTCGTCCTCACGGTCGAACTGGTGTTGGTGTGGGATCAGCTCGCGAAGGCCTGGCACAGCCTCTACACCGCCAAGTGGGCGTGGGTGCTGGCGGCAGTGGGCACCGCGTTGGCCTCGATGCACTTCTTCGGCGATATCCAGCGCAAGCTGCTGCGCTCCGCGGGAGTTCCGGTGCGGCAGTGGCGATCTCAGGCCGCGTTCTACGGCGGCAACTCGCTGAGCACCACGCTGCCCGGCGGCCCAGTGCTCTCAGCGACGTTCATCTACCGGCAGCAACGCATCTGGGGCGCGACGCCGGTCATCGCGTCCTGGCAGCTGGTGATGTCGGGCGCGCTTCAGGTCATCAGCCTGACCCTGCTCGGGCTCGGCAGCGCATTCTTCCTCGGCGCGCGCCAGAACCCGTTCTCGTTGATCTTCACCCTGGCCGGATTCATCTTGCTTATCGTGTTGGCCCAGGCGGTCGCGTCGCGCCCGGACCTGCTCGACGGCATCGGGGTGCGCGTGTTGGGCTGGGTCAACTACCTGCGCACCAAACCGTCCGACAACGGCGTGGCCAAATGGCGCGAGACGCTGGCCCAGCTCGAATCGGTGAAGCTGAGCCGCCCGCAGTTGGGCGTCGCGTTCGTATGGTCGATGTTCACGCTGGTGACCGGGGTCGGGACGCTGTTGTTCTCCTGCTACGCCACCGGGGAGCGGCCGTCGCTGCTCGGGGTGGTCGTGGCTTTTGTCGCCGCCCGCGCGGTCGGCTCGATCCCGCTGATGCCCGGCGGGCTGCTGGTGGTGGAGGCGGTGCTGGTGCCCGGCCTGGTGTCGAGCGGGATGACGCTGGCCTCGGCGATTTCGGCGATGCTCATCTACCGCCTGATCAGCTGGGTGTTCATCGCGGTGATCGGGTGGGTGGTGTTCTTCTTCATGTTCCGTACCGAGTCGGAGATCGATCCCGACGCGATTGCCGACGCCGCCCAGGCGTGATTGGAGCCCGCTATGCCGCCCGTCGTCGATGAGCAGACCCGGCCCGCGTTGACCGCGCTGGCGACCGACCTCGTGTGCGTGGTCGTGTTCTGCACGATCGGCAGGCGCAGCCACGCCGAGGGCCTGAACCTCGCGGGGATCGCCGAGACGGCGTGGCCGTTTCTGTCCGGCGCGGTGGTCGGCTGGCTGGTGTCGCTCGGGTGGCGCCGACCGGTCGCGGTGGTGCCGACCGGCGTGCTGGTGTGGCTGTGCACGATCGTGGTGGGCATGCTGCTGCGCAAGCTCACGTCAGCCGGTATAGCGCCGAGTTTCATTGCGGTGGCATCGATTTCGACGGCGGTGCTGCTACTCGGCTGGCGGGTCCTGGCTGCGGTCCTGATCAGCCGCCGCTGACGACGTTACGGTCAGCGTCGCGCGCAACCCGCCGAGCCGACCGTCGGACAGTTCGATGCGCCCGCCGTGCAGGCTGGCCTGCTGTGCGACCAGCGCCAGCCCGAGCCCGGAGCCGCCGGGCGCGGCGGTGCTGCCACGGGCGAACCGGCCCAGAACCGACTGGTGCTCTTCGGCTGGCAGCCCCCGCCCGTCGTCGTCGACGATGATGGTCACCGCGTCGTCGTCGCGGTGCGCGGTGAGCACTATCCGGGTGGCCTGCCCGTGGTGTACGGCGTTGCGCACCAGGTTGTCCACGGCCAACCGCAGGCCGCTGGGCCAGCCCCAGATCGCGCCGAGCCCCTCGTCGGGCTGCACGACGATCTCGACGGTGCTGCCTGGCCGGCTGTTCTCGCGCGCGACGCGGTCAAGCAGGTCGGTGACGTCGATGAGCTCGCGGTCCTCGGGTTGGGCCAGCTGTCCCGAAGCCAGCTGACCCAGCGCGGTGATCATCGCCTCCACCCGCCGCTGCGCGCGGTCCAGGTCGTCGACCACCTCCTGGCGCTCCTCGGCGGGCAGGTCGCGGATCCGCAGCGTGTTCAGATCGGCGCGCATCGCCGTCAACGGCGTGCGCAGTTCGTGGGCGGCATTGGCGGCGAAGTCCTGGGCGGCCTGCAACGAGTTGGTGGTCGATTCCTGGGCGGCGGCCAGTCGGCGCAGCATTCCCGACATCGCCTCCGACAGGTCCTCGGCCTCGCGCACGCCGCGCACCTCGGGCAGCTTCTGGGTGCCCTTGCCGAGCCGCTTGGTGTGCTCGGTGAGCTTGCGCAGCGGGCGGATCGCCGGACCCGCGAGCAGCCAGCCCAGCCCGCCGGCGATCAACACCGTCACCACACCGACGGCGACGTAGGACGGAATCCGCGACGGGCTCAACAAGATGCTGTCGGCGCGGATGCCGACCGACATCAGCAGCCCACCCTGCTGTTCGACGACGATGGTGCGCACCCGGTACTCGACCCCGTTGACTTCCACCGTCTCGGTGCCCGGCTTCAGCTGCGGCAGCTGTAACCCGCGCTGAAACACCACCTGGCCGGTGGACGCCGACCGGCCCGTGGTCAGCACTCCTTGGCGCGGATCGTCGAGTTCGCTGGGCCGCATACTCGCCGCGATGATCGCGTCGAGTCGCCGATCCAGTTGTGCCGCATCGTTATTGGCCAGTACCACTGAGGTCAGCACGGTGAACGCGGCGACGACGGTGGCTGCGGCCACCGCTGCCGCCACCGCCACCCGGGTGCGCAGCGACGCCGATCGCAGAAACCTCGGTACCCGCACGGATCAGATCCCGTTCGCGGGACTCACGAGTCGTCCCGCAGCACGTACCCGATCCCGCGAACGGTGTGGATGACCCGCGGCAGCCCTTCGCGTTCGAGCTTGCGCCGCAGGTAGGAGATGAACACGTCGGCGACGTTGGTGTCGACGTCGAAGTCGTAGCCCCAGACCAACTCCAGCAGACGCTGGCGGCTGAGCACCACGCCGGCGTTCTCGGCGAGGACGGCCAGCAGGTCGAACTCGCGTTTGGTGAGATCGACGCGTTCACCTTCGACGAAGACCAGCCGGCGCGCGCTGTCGATCGTCAACGGCCCCACGGTCATCGGATGCGACGCCCGCTCGGAGTGGCCGGACCGGCGCAGCAGGGCGTGCAGCCGGGCCACCAACTCGCCCAGATCGAACGGTTTGGTCAGGTAGTCGTCGGCGCCGGCCTCCAGCCCGGCGATGCGGTCGTTGACGGTGTCGCGCGCCGACAGCACACAGATCGGGATGTCGTTGCCCATCGCGCGCAGCGCGGTCACCACCGCGACACCGTCCAGTTCCGGCATCTGCACATCCAGCACCAGCGCGTCATGCGGTTCGGCCGACAACAGCCGCAGCGCCTCTTTACCGCTCGCCGCAACCCGGACGTCGAACCCGGAATGGCGCAATCCGCGCGCAACCGACGTCAGCACATCCGGGTCGTCGTCGACCATCAGCACGGTGCGGCCCGCGCTGTCCTGCTGCGCGGGCGGCCCAGCCGGCACGCGGACTAGGGAAGCGGATCGGCGAGACCGTCACCGTTGGTGTCGCCGCAGCGATTCTTCAGGTCGACCAGCGGCTGACGGATATTCGTCAGTTCGGCTCGCACCTGAGGATTGGCGTCCAGGTATTCCGTGACCTTGGGGCGAACCTCTTCACGCTCCATGCCCTCGAGGCTGGTGAAGAACCAGTTCACATCGGGATGGGTGAACAGGTATGCCGACGTCGCGGCCGAGACACCGGACGCCACGCCAGCCAGGTCGGCCGCGGTGCAGTTCGGCGGCGCCTCAGCAAGAGCCGACGGCGCCACGGTCGCAGCACCAAACAACATCGCACCGGCAATCGCGCCGGTGCCGACTGCGCCAGCTACCGCACGTCGCGCAGAACGGGCCGAGAGCAACATAAACAAGCTCCTTCGTCGAGTGTGGAGTGGCCGTAACCATAGGCGGTTACCGACATAAACCAACTGGGACCAACGCAGAAAAGCTAAGCAGAATGTCGGCCGACTTTCCTGTCTTGTGGTGAACGAATCGCCGAAAAGTCCGAAATCGCAGTTCAGGCCCCTACTGCGCGGGCGCTCGGGTCGGCGGCGGTTACGGCAAGCCAGCGATCGGCGGGCCGGGCAGCCGGCCCTCACCTGCCGAAACCGACGACCCCGCCGGTGATTGCACCGCCGCAGAGGTGCCGGGCAGCCCGACGTTTTGCGCCGACGGCAACTCAGCTGGCAAACCCGCCGGCGCCTGCTGAGTCTGCTGCGCCTGCTGCATCAAACCCATCACCTGCGGCAGGGTCAGCGGCAGCTTGCACTGGCCCGCCAGGCTGGCCAGCGGCTGTTGCAACTGCTGCATCTCCTTGGCCGCCTTCGGGTTCGCATCGAAGTAGGCCTTGACCGCCCCCAGCGACTGCGGGCCGGCCTGCTGCTTGGAGATCGTGGTCAACGCCTGGTTGGTCTTGGGATGCTCGTCGAGGTAGTCGCCGATCGACGTGGCGACCGAACCGATCGTTTTGGCGACCTCGCTGGCGGCACACGGATCGGCGGCAGCGGTGGCCGAGGGCGTCAGCGATCCCGTCGGCGTCGTACCAGCCACCACGGCGCCGGCGGCGGCGGTCGCCGCAAGCACCGCGGTCAGGCTGCGGCGCAGGGCGGCAGAGGTCGGTCTCATGGGCACTCCTAACGGCTTGCAAACGTTTGCGCTGCCGCGCAAAGACATGCGCTGGGCGGCGGTGGTGTCCCCGACGACAAGGCCGACGAACTACGCGGCCAACCTGCCAGCGCACATACTGCCATCTGCCCCGTCGGACCCGCGAATTGAGCAGGTCCACCGACCGCCGTCCGACGTCGGCTGCGGCGCAGGATTAGAAGTGCTTAAAGCGTTGCTGGCAGGTTGTCTGCAGAACCGCGCAATACCACATGCTGCGGTACGCTCACGCTACGAAACGCCGTGCAGAAATGGGGAGTTCACCATCCAGCAGTTCATGATGCGCTTGAGTGGCACCCTGCGCAGATATCGCTGGGCGGTGTTCGCGGTATGGCTGCTACTTCTGGTGCCCTCGATCTACCTCGGGATGACCCACGGCGGCCAGCTGACCGGCGGCGGGTTCGAGGTCGAGGGCTCGCAGTCGCTGCGGGTGCAGCAAGAGCTCGAAGAGCACTTCCCCGACGAGGGCGCCTCGCCGTTGGCGCTGGTCGCCGCACCGCGCGCCGACGCCTCCTATGGGGACATGAACATCGCGGTGGCCCACCTGGAGCAGGTGGCCGCCGAAGTGCCCAGCGTCACCACGGTGCCCACGAGGGGGCAGCCACCGCCGCAACCCGACCGGCCCTACGTCGTCACGCTGGAGCTGGACTTCGAGAACACCGGTGCCGTCGACGTCGCCAAACAGCTGCGCGAGAAGGTCGGCATCGACGGTGAGGAGCCCGGCGAGATCGCCGACGGCAAGGTCAAGCTGTACGTCATCGGCCAGGGCGCCCTGGGTGCCGCCGCGTCGCAGGCCACCAAACACGACATCGCCCAGGCCGAGCGGTGGAACCTGCCGATCGTCCTGATCATCTTGCTCGCAGTATTCGGCTCGCTGGCGGCCGCGGCCATGCCGCTGCTACTCGGCATCTGCACGGTGGTCGTGACCATGGGCCTGGTATTCCTGCTGTCGACGGTCACCACGATGTCGGTGTTCGTCACGTCGACGGTGTCGATGTTCGGCATCGCGGTGGCCATCGACTATTCGCTGTTCATCCTCATGCGGTTCCGCGAGGAGCTGCGCGCCGGGCGCGACGCCGACCAGGCCGCCGACGCGGCCATGGCCACCTCCGGTCTGGCCGTGGTGCTGTCCGGTCTGACGGTGATCGCCTCGGTGACGGGCATCTATCTCATCGCGACCCCGGTTCTGGTGTCGATGGCCACCGGCGCGATCCTTGCGGTCGCGGTGGCCGTGTTGACGTCGACGACGCTGACCCCGGCCGTGCTGGCGACGTTCGGGCGGGCGGCGGCCAAACGGTCGTCGTACCTGCACTGGTCGCGTCGGCCGGAGACCACCCAGTCGCGGTTCTGGACGCGCTGGACCGGTCAGGTGATGCGCCGGCCGTGGCTCTCGGCGCTGGCCGCGTCGGCGTTCCTGCTGCTTCTGGCGTTCCCTGCATTTTCAATGGTGCTGGGCAACAGCATGCAGCGGCAGTTCGAGCCCACCCACGAGATTCGCGGCGGAGTCAACGCGGCGGCCGAGGCGCTGGGGCCCGGCGCGCTGGGTCCGGTGCGGGTGCTGGTGAGCTTCCCCGACGGCAACGCGGCGTCGGCGCCGGCCAAAGAACCCATCCTCGACACGATCCGGGAGCGAATGACGCAGGGCCCCAACGTGGTATCGGTGAGCCCGCCGCTGTTCGGTGAGGACTACCGTCATGCCCTGCTTTCGGCGGTGCTCTCGGTTGACCCCGAGGGCACGGCCGCGCGCGACGCCGTGGACTGGATGCGCGCGGAGCTGCCGCAGACGCCGGGCCTGGACGGCGCCCGCATCGACGTGGGCGGGCCGACGGCGCTGATCAAGGATTTCGACGACCGGGTGTCGGCGACCCAGCCGCTGGTGTTCGTGTTCGTGGCGCTGATCGCGTTCGTGATGCTGCTGGTGGCAATCCGGTCACCGGTGCTGGCCATCAAGGGCGTGCTGATGACCGTGCTGTCGGTGGCGGCGGCCTACGGCAGCCTGGTCGTGGTGTTCCAGTGGGGCTGGCTGGAAGGGCTCGGTTTGGAGCCGATCTCGTCGCTGGACAGCACGATCCCGCCGCTGGTGCTGGCGATCGCGTTCGGTCTGTCGATGGACTACGAGATCTTTCTGCTGACCCGGATCCGCGAGCGCTACCTGCAGACCCACAACACCCGCGACGCGGTCGCCTACGGCGTCAGCACCAGCGCACGCACCATCACCAGCGCGGCGCTGATCATGATCGCGGTGTTCACCGGGTTCGCGTTCGCCGGGATGCCGCTGGTGGCCCAGCTCGGCGTCGCGTGTGCGGTGGCCATCGCCGTCGACGCCACCGTGGTGCGGCTGGTGCTGGTGCCCGCGCTGATGGCGATGTTCGACGAGTGGAACTGGTGGCTGCCGCGTTGGCTGGACCGGATCCTGCCGTCGGTGGATTTCGAGAAGCCGCTGCCCAAGGTCCAGACACCCGATCTCGTCATCATCCCCGACGACATCTCGTCGCTCGGGCCGACGGGATCCGACCTGCGCACCGTGGTCAAGTCCGCGGCGCGGCTGAAAACTCTTGCACCCCAAGCGGTTACCGTGGCTGACCCGCTGGCGCTCAGCGGTTGCGAACCCGTCACCACCATGTTGCGCACCATCGATGCCGTCGATCAGGGACATCGAAACGGAAGCGCCACCAAGGTCGCCACCGCGACGCTGGCGAAGCATCCGGTGACGATGTGGCGCGGCCGGCTCGCGGTCGCTCTCGACGCGCTGCAGGCGGCATCGGAATACGAGGGCGCTCCGCTGAAGCGGCGCAGCCCGGTGGAGACCACCAACGTTCAGCTGCCGACCGGTGACCGGCTTCAGATCCCCACCGGCGCTGAGACATTGCGGTTGCAGGGTTACCTGATCATGTGCCGTAACAGCGCTCGGGATTACGCGGAGTTCGCCGAGCTGGTCGACGCGCTGGACACTCGAACGGCCGCGCTGGTACTGGCCGGGATGGACCGGTATTACGCTGGAGATCAGGCGAGAGAACAATGGGTCGCCACCCAGTTGGTGCGCCGGCTGGCCGACCCGCAGCCTTCCGATGAGCCCGACATCGAAATGTCGGGCCCTGAGGCGGAGGCAGATTGGGCCAGGGTCAGGCAGCGTTGCCTGTCGGTGGCCGTGGCGATGTTGGAGGAGGCGAGGTGACGGTGACTTCGGAGATCCGGGACGACAGCCGTGAGACCGCCCCCGACGCTCCGCAGCGCCCGGTGTTCGACGACCGGCCGGTGGAGTTCTGGCCCACCGCAGCCATCCGCGCGGCCCTGGAGACCGACGACCTCGCGATCTGGCAGCGGATCGTGGCCGCGATCAAACGCGACCCGTTCGGCCGCACCGCGCGCCAGGTCGAGGAGGTGGTGGAAACCGCCCGCCCGTACGGGGTTTCCAAGGCGCTCTCGGAGGTGCTCAGCCGCACCCGTGAGCACATGGAGGCCAACGAGCGCGCCGAGGTGGCCCGCCACATCCGTGCGCTGCTGGAGAAGTCCGGTCTGGGTCAGCAGGAGTTCGCGTCGCGGATCGGTGTGCCGAGCGCCGACTTCGCCACCTATCTGTCCGGCCAGGCCAGCCCGACGGCGTCGCTGATGGTGCGGATGAGCAAGCTGGCCGATCGGTTCGCCAAGATGCGGTCGGCGCGTTCCGATGGATCTTGAGCAGATCCTGCGGGAGACCCGCACGGTCGCGATCGTCGGCGCCTCGGCCAACCCGGCCAGGGCCAGCCACGAGGTGTTGACGTATCTGAAGTCGGCAAGCGACTACGAGCTGTATCTGGTCAACCCGACGATCAGCGACCTCGACGGCACCCCCGTGTACCCGTCGCTGGCTGATCTGCCCGTGGTGCCCGACCTCGTCGACGTGTTCCGCCGCCGCGAGCATCTGCCTGCGGTGCTCGACGACGCCGTCGCGGTCGGCGCGAAGGTGCTGTGGTTACAGCTGGGTCTGCACCACGAGCAGGTGGCCCGCGACGGTGCGGCGGCGGGCCTGCAGGTAGTGATGGACCGCTGCCTGAAGGTCGATCACGCCCGCCTGCTCGGTTAGGGAATTG
>NZ_JBEFRW010000027.1:0-35099 GCF_053483195.1 Mycolicibacterium sp. XJ2546
TCTGCAGGCAACCCTGCCACTGTACTCCACGTGGTCAGAGACGTCAAACCGCGGTCGCCAGCCGATTTGGCTGGGGCCGTTGGCTTCTGAACACAGCGTACCCCCTGTCTCGGCGGCGTCCAACGCGGCCTCCCCCGGGGCCGCGCGGCTCAACCGGAGAGGCTCAGGCCACCCGCTCGATCTCGGCGCCCAGGCTCTTGAGGTTCTCCACGAACAGCGGATAGCCCCGGTCGATGTGGAACACGTCGTGGACCTCGGTGTCGCCGTCGGCGACCAGGCCCGCCAGGACCAGGCCGGCGCCGGCGCGGATGTCTGACGACCACACCGGGGCGCTGGAGAGCTGCGGGATGCCCCGCACCACGGCGTGATGTCCGTCGGTGCGCGCGTCAGCGCCGAGCCGGACCATCTCCTCGACGAATCGGAACCGCGCCTCAAACACGTTTTCGGTGATCATCGAGGTGCCGTCGGCGATGGACGCCAAGGCGATGGCCATCGGCTGCAGGTCGGTCGGGAACCCGGGAAACGGCAGGGTGGCGACGTTGACCGCCTTGGGCCGCTCGTACTGCACCACCCGGAAGCCATTGTCGTTTTGGGTCACGGTCGCACCGGCGTCGTGGAGCTTGTGCAGGACCAGTTGCAGATGCTGCGGATCAACGCCGACCACCGAGATGTCGCCGCGGGTCATGGCGGCCGCGATACCCCACGTCGCGGCGACGATGCGGTCCCCGATCACCCGGTGTTCGGTCGGGTGCAGTCGATCCACGCCGACGATGGTCATCGTCGAGGTCCCAGCCCCCGAGATCTGGGCCCCCATTTGGTTGAGCATCGTGCACAGATCGACGACGTCGGGCTCCCGCGCGGCGTTGTGGATCGTCGTCACGCCCTCGGCAACCACAGCCGCCATCAGGATGTTCTCGGTGGCACCGACCGAGGGGAACTCCAGCTGGATCTCCGCACCGCGCAGGTGGTCGGCCTCTGCGACCACACAACCGTGCTCGATGTTGCACCGTGCGCCGAGTTGTCGCAGACCGGCCTGGTGCATGTCCAGGGGTCGCGACCCGATCGCATCGCCGCCGGGTAACGCCACCCTGGCCCGTTTACAACGACCGACCAGCGGCCCCAGCACACACACCGACGCGCGGAACTGCCGGACCGCAGCAAAATCCGCGTCGTACTTGGGTTCGTCGGGTGAGGTGATCCGCACCACGCCGGAATCGAGTTCGACGGTCGCGCCCAGGCCACGCAGCACTTCGGCCATCAGCGGCACGTCGAGGATGTCGGGGCAATTGGTGATCGTGCTCGTACCCTCTGCCAGGAGCGCGGCCGCCATCAGCTTGAGCACGCTGTTCTTGGCCCCCCCGACGGCAACTTCGCCCGATAACCGATTTCCGCCGGTCACCACGAAACGCTCGCTCACGCGGGTCAGTTTAAACAGCGCACCAGACGGTGTCAGTCGCCATGCCCAGTCCTTCCGGTACGGTTTGCGGCATGGGCGTCCATCTGACCCGCATCTATACGCGCACGGGCGATGACGGAACCACCGGGTTAAGCGATTTCAGCAGGGTGTCAAAGAACGACGCCCGCCTCGAGGCGTACGCGGACTGCGACGAGGCCAACGCCGCCATCGGCGTGGCCGTTGCACTGGGCCAGCCCAACGAGCAAATCCTCAAGGTGCTCAGGCTGATTCAAAACGACCTGTTCGACGCCGGAGCCGATCTGTCGACGCCCATTGTCGAAAACCCGAAATATCCGCCGCTGCGGGTCGCGCAGAGCTACATCGACCGGTTGGAAGCCTGGTGCGATGAGTTCAACGAAGGGCTGCCCGCGCTAAATTCGTTTGTGCTGCCCGGGGGTACGCCGCTGTCGGCGCTGCTGCACGTGGCGCGCACCGTGACTCGCCGCGCCGAGCGATCCGCGTGGCGGGCGGTCGAACTCCACGGCGACGGGGTCAGCGTGCTTCCCGCCAAGTACCTCAACCGGTTGTCGGATCTGCTGTTCATCTTGTCGCGGGTGGCCAACCTCGACGGTGACGTGCTCTGGCAACCTGGCGGCGGGGCAAGCGATTAGCGAGCGCGGCGGCGCGCGCGAGGTGACGGCCGTGACTCCACCCAAGACAAGAACGCCGTCAACGCCCCTCGATCCAACGCGATTTCATAGCTTCGACGGCGTTCCGGGCTGATGTCTCGGACCTCCAACACGACGATTTCATGGGTCATGATGTCGAATTCGTCGCCACGCGGCCCGCGCCGCGACACGATCTCCAGGCCCCGACGGCTGAGCCGCCGATCCGGCCACCACCGCAGACTGGACAGCCGGTAGAACCCGGCCTCCCCACCGCGGTAACGGATCACGCCGTGCCGCCAGCCCTGCCCGCCGACGGCGGGCACGTCACGCAGAATCGCTGCGGTGCCGCCGACCTGACGAAGCTTCCACAGCCGGTAGCTCAGCGCGACGACCACCGCCAGCAGCACACCGACCAGCGCGACCATGATCCACATGGACGCGCTCATCTGCGGCCCGCTAGTCGAGCTGACCCAGGGCGCGCATCCTTGCTCGTCCCTTGGCGGCTGTTAATGGATCGTCGGAATCGGCGTCCTGGCGCGCGGCATCGGAGTCGATCTCGGATTCGAGCTCGGCCGATTCGGCGAGAATGATGACACCGTCGTCGGTGACCGACATGAACCCGCCGTCGACGGCGATGCGCAGATCGTCTTCACCTTCGCGCTCAATCCGCACAACCGCGTCGTCGACGAGCTGGGCGACCAACGGGATGTGGCGAGGCAGGATGCCGATCTCGCCGGCCGTGGTCCGGGTGAACACGAAGGTGGCCTTGCCAGACCAAATTTCGCGTTCGACGGCGACGATGTCGACGTCTATTTCGGCCATGGTTACTGCGCCTTGTCGGCGTCGTCGGCGTCGTCGTCCTTGCCGTTGTCGTCGCTGGAGGACGGCGCACCGTCGCCGCTCGTGTCTTCCAGCTTGGCCCCCATGCTTTCCGCCTTCTTGGCGAGATCCTCGAGCCCGCCGATGAGGAAGAACGCCTGCTCGGGCAGATGGTCGAAGTCGCCCTTGGTCAGCTTGTCGAACGCTTCGATGGTTTCCTTGAGCGGAACGGTCGAACCCGGCTGGCCGGTGAACTGCTCGGCCGCCATCATGTTCTGGCTCAGGAAACGTTCGATGCGGCGTGCCCGGTTGACCAGCTGCTTGTCCTCCTCCGACAGCTCATCGATACCGAGGATCGCGATGATGTCCTGAAGGTCCTTGTAGCGCTGCAGAATTCGGATGACTTCCTGCGCCACCCGGTAGTGCTCGTCGCCGACGACGCTGGGGTCCAGAATCGTCGAGGATGACGCCAACGGGTCCACCGCCGGGAAGATGCCCTTCGAGAACACCGCACGGCTGAGCTCCGTGGTGGCGTCCAAGTGCGCGAACGTGGTGGCAGGCGCTGGGTCGGTGTAGTCGTCAGCGGGCACGTAGACCGCCTGCATCGAGGTGATGGATCGGCCGCGGGTCGAGGTGATGCGCTCCTGCAGCTCACCCATCTCGTCGGCCAGCGTTGGCTGGTAGCCCACCGCGGAAGGCATCCGGCCCAGCAGCGTCGACACCTCAGAACCGGCCTGGGTGAAGCGGAAAATGTTGTCGATGAACAACAACACGTCCTGGCCCTGCTCGTCGCGGAAAAACTCCGCCATCGTCAACGCCGACAGCGCCACCCGCATACGTGTGCCCGGCGGTTCGTCCATCTGACCGAACACCAGCGCGGTGTCCTTGAGCACATTGGCGTCGGCGAGCTCTACCCACAGGTCGTTGCCCTCACGGGTGCGCTCACCCACACCGGCGAACACCGATGTACCGCCGAAGTTACGGGCGATGCGGTTAATCATCTCCTGGATCAACACCGTCTTGCCGACGCCCGCACCACCGAACAGTGCGATCTTGCCGCCACGCACGTACGGGGTGAGCAGGTCGACGACCTTCAAGCCGGTCTCCAGCATCTCGGTGCGCGGTTCCAGTTCATCGAAGGCCGGCGGCTTGCGGTGGATCGACCACTTCTCGAAGTCCTTGCCGTAGCCGGGATCGTCGAGGCAGTCGCCCAGCGCGTTGAACACGTGGCCCTTCACACCATCGCCGACGGGCACGGAAATCGAGCCGCCGGTGTCGGTGACCTCGACGCCGCGCACCAGGCCGTCGGTGGGCTGCATCGAAATGCAGCGCACCAGGTTGTCGCCGAGGTGCTGGGCGACCTCCAGCGTCAGCGTCTTCGCCAGGTCGCTGTAGGCGATTTCGGCGTGCAGCGCGTTGAACAGTTCCGGAACGGCGCCGCGTGGGAACTCCACGTCGACGACCGGGCCGGTCACTCGCACCACACGTCCATTGGTGTCGGCGCCGGCCTTATTCGTCTCGCGTTCGGCGGTAGCAGTCATATCTGGTTTCGCTTCCTCTGCGTGCTAACTCTTGGCGTCGGCCAACGCGTTTGCGCCACCGACGATCTCGCTGATTTCCTGGGTGATCTGCGCCTGCCGTTCGCGGTTGGCCTGCAACGTCAGATCCGTGATGAGCTCGTCGGCGTTGTCGGTAGCCGACTTCATGGCCCGCCTGCGCGACGCCGACTCCGAAGCCGCCGCCTCGAGCAACGCGGCGAAGATCCGGGTGGAGACGTAGCGCGGCAACAACGCGGAGAACAGAGTCTCGGCATCGGGCTCGAATGAGAACAGCGTGTGCAGTCCGGTGTCCTCTTCGCTGTACTCCACCTCCATCGGCGCGACCCGGCGTGCGATGGCCGTCTGCGACAGCATCGACCGGAACTCGGTGAACACGATGTGCAGCTCGTCGACGCCGAGGACGTTGTCCACGCCCGGATCGTCACCCTCGTCGTCGACTCCGGCCATGAACGCGTCAACCAGTGTTGAGCCGATCTCCTGCGCGTTCTCGTAGTCGGGGCGCTCCGAGAAGCCCGTCCAGGCCTCCGTCACATCCCAGTTGCGGAAACTGTAGTAGCCGAGGGCTTTTCGCCCCACCACGTACAGCACTGGCTCCTTGCCCTCTTCGCGGAGCAGGGCGAACAGTTCCTCGGACCGACGGAACACGTTGGCGTTGTATGCCCCGCACAGTCCGCGGTCGGAGGACACCACCAGCACGCCTGCCCGCCGCGGCTTTTCACGAGCAACCAGCAACGGATGGTCCAGCGCGCTGGCGCTGGCCAGTTCGGTGAGCATGTTGGTGATCTCGCGGTCGTATGGCCGGGCCGCTTCGACCCGGGCTTGCGCCTTGGCGATCCGCGACGTGGCGATCAGCTCCTGGGCTTTGGTGATCTTTTTGATCGAGCCCGCGGAGCGGATGCGGCCGCGCAGTTCGCGCAGTGTTGCTGCCATTGGATTACTGGACCCTTCAGTCCTATTTCTTCTTCGGTGCGGGCTTGCGGACCTTCACCGATTCCTTTTCGACGTCCCCTTCGTCCATGGCCTCGACGTGCTCGTCGGGCACCACGGAACTGCCATCGGTAGTGGCGAAGCCCTTCTTGAACTCGTCCACCGCGTTGGCGAGCTTTTCGGCCGTCTCATCGGAGAGCTTGGTGGTCTCCCGAATGTCATTGAGGATCGCCTCGTGTGAGCCCTTCACATGCTCGATGAACTCCTGCTCGAACTTTTGGACGTCCTCAACGGGCACCGAGTCCAGGTGGCCCTTGGTGCCGAGGAAGATGGCGACCACCTGCTCTTCGACCGGCATCGGGCTGTTCTGCGGCTGCTTGAGCAACTCGACGAGCCGCGCTCCGCGGTCCAGCTGAGCCTTCGAGGTTTCGTCGAGGTCTGAGGCGAACGCCGCGAACGACTCGAGTTCACGGTACTGCGATAGATCCAAGCGGAGACTTCCTGCGACTTCCTTCATTGCCTTGATCTGCGCGGCGCCACCGACGCGCGACACCGACACACCGACGTTGATGGCCGGCCGCACGCCCTGGTTGAACAGGTCGGTTTCGAGGAAGCACTGGCCGTCGGTGATCGAGATGACGTTGGTGGGGATGTAGGCCGAGATGTCGTTGGCCTTGGTCTCGATGATCGGCAGCCCGGTGAGTGAACCGCCGCCGAGCTCGTCGGAGAGCTTGGCGCAGCGCTCCAGCAGCCGGGAGTGCAGATAGAACACGTCGCCCGGGTACGCCTCACGGCCTGGGGGCCGGCGCAGCAACAGCGAGATTGCGCGGTAGGCCTCGGCCTGCTTGGTGAGGTCGTCGAACACGATCAGCACGTGCTTGCCGTCGTACATCCAGTGCTGGGCGATGCTCGAACCCGTATACGGCGCAAGCCATTTGAACCCGGCAGAATCAGACGCCGGCGCAGCGACGATGGTCGTGTAGTCCATCGCGCCACCCTCTTCGAGAGTGCGGCGCACGCTGGCGATGGTGGTGCCTTTCTGGCCGACGGCCACGTATACGCAGCGCACCTGCTTGGACGGATCCCCGGTCTCCCAGTTCTGCCGCTGGTTGAGGATGGTGTCCACGCACAGCGCGGTCTTACCGGTCTTGCGGTCGCCGATGATCAGCTGGCGCTGCCCGCGACCGATCGGGGTCTGCGAGTCGATCGCCTTGATGCCGGTCTGCAGCGGCTCGCTCACGCTCTGGCGCTGCACCACTGAGGGCGCTTGCAGTTCCAGGGCGCGTCGCTCGGTGGTCTCGACGTCGCCGCGGCCGTCGATCGGCTGTCCCAGCGGGTTGACCACCCGGCCCAGGAAGCCGTCACCGACCGGCACCGAGAGCACGTTGCCGGTCCGCTTCACCGGCTGGCCCTGTTGGATCTGCTCGAAGTCACCGAGGATGACGGCGCCGATGCTGTGCTCGTCGAGGTTGAGGGCTACACCCAACACGCCGCCGGCGAACTCCAGCAGCTCCTGGGTCATGACGGAGGGCAGTCCCTCGACGTGGGCGATACCGTCGCCGGCGTCGATGACTGTACCGATCTCTTCACGCTCGGTTTCGGCCTCGAACCCCGCGACGTACTCCTCGATCGCACCTTGGATCTCATTCGCCGAGATCGTCAACTCTGCCATGGCTTTTCGTCTTCCTTTTTCCTGGGTCTAGGGGTGTTCTCGGGTCAGTCGGGCAAGTGGTTCTCGGCCGCCGCCAGCTTCGACGCCAGCGATCCGTCGATCACCTCATCGCCGACGGCGATGGTCAAGCCACCGATCAGCGCCGGGTTCACATCGAGCTGAAGCGACACCGGATGGGCGTAGATGCGCGTCAGCAGTTCGGTGAGCCGGTTGCGCTGGGCATCGGTGAGTTCGGCGGCGGCGGTAACGTGAGCGACAACCTCACCTCGCCGGGACACCGCAAGGTTGGCCAGATCGCGGACCACCTCGTCGGCGCGCTCGCCGTGCAGCAGTTCAACAGTCTGGCGCAGCAGATCGGCGGCGTTCCTGCTCGCTCGGCCTTTCAGCACATCGTTCAACAGCTTGATGCGACCGTCCGCCGGTGCGGTGAACTCACTCAGCAACGTGATCAACCGTGGATCGGCGTCCAGAACGCGACTGAACCGGAAGAGCTGGTCCTCCACGTCGTCGATCTGGCCGTCGCGCTCAGCTCGGACCAGCAGCGCCAACCTGGCGATGTGCTGCAAACCCTGAGCCAGATCCGGCGTGGATGACCAGCGTTGCGCCACCGCGGTTTTGACGATATCCAGCGCTGCATCAGACACCTTGCCGGACAGCAGCCGCTCGGCGAGCGCCGTCTTGAGGCTCGAGTCGCTGGATGGATCGGCCAGGTGCCTGGCCAACATCGCTTCGGCGCGCAGCAGCTTCACCACCGACGCCAGATCGTCGGACAGGCCGGTCAGCGCGTCGGCATCGCCGCTAGCGACCGTGTCATCGAACCGTTTGACCACCTTGGTGATCGAGTCCCGGCTCGCGGCACGCAGCTTGGCTGTCGCGGCATCCGTGAAGACCGTGCTGGAGGGCGCCATCTCGTCGAGTTCGGTTAGGAAACGGTCAACCGTTGCCGACTGCTCGGACGGGTCGGAAACGAACTCGCGCACCATGTCACCGGCCCGCTGCACGGACTCCGCGCCCAGGCTTTGCCTCAGCTCACGGATGAGCTGTTGGCGTAGCAGCTGGATCTGTTGCCCGCCTTGGGTCTTGATCCGCTCGAGCTCGACGTCGGCCTGGGCACGCAGCTGCTCGGCGATCTTTTCGGCGTCGTGGCGCGCCTCTTCGACCACCTTGGCCGCCTCGGCCTTGGCTTCTTCCAACGCCTTGGCATGCTCGGAATCAGCGTCGGCGACCTTCTTCTCCGCCTCGGCGTGTTCGGCGAGCTGGGTCCGCACGTTTTCCTGCTGTTGCTGCATCATACGGCGCACCAGCGGGATGACCCACTTCACGAGTACGAAGACGATGACCGCAAAGCCGATCAGCTGTCCGATGAACGTCGACACTTCAGCTACCGTCCTTGACCCGTCGTGGCCGGAACCGTGCGGGTGGCCACATCGACCCCGAGCACACGGCTGGCCAGGCTTGCTGCCAACGTCTCCACCGATGTCTGCAGTTCAGCCGTCAGACCGCGGGACTGCTCGGTGAGTTCGGAATTGGCCTGCTGGAGCATCGATGAGACTTCAGCATTGGCGCGACCCCGCGCATCGTCGACGATTTGGCGACCCTCAGCACGAGCATCTTCGCGTATGTCGGTCGCTTCCCGGCGAGCCCCACCCATCACCTTGCGGTAATCGGCTTCGGCAGCAGCGCGTAGTTGTGCTGCGCGCCGGTTGTCTTCGACCGTCTTGGCGACCATGGCTTCGCGCTCGTGCAGCACCTTGGCGATCGGCGGCACAACCCATTTGCCGATCACACCGAGCACGATCAGGAAGAGGATCAGCACGAAGAAGAAGGTGCCGTTGGGCAGCAGGAAGTTGCCGCCGCCTTCCTGCGCCAGGACGGAAGTGCTGAGGTCAACCATGGCGTCGATTAACCGACCGGGGTGGCGAAGACGAACAGCGCCATGAAGGCCAGGTTGATGAAGTACATGGCCTCCACCAGACCCACCGTGATGAAGAACGGCACGAAGAGCCTGCCTTGAGCCTCCGGCTGCCGCGCTACGCCATTGACCAACGCGCTGCCGACGACACCGTCACCGATAGCAGCACCGATAGCGCCGCCACCCAAGAGAAGACCGCCGCCAATGAGTGCGCCGGCAGCGATAGTGGGATCCATTCCTTTTATCCTCCTTGATAACTGGCAGCAGTCCTACCAGGTTGTGGGTCGAGCATTTGCGAGTTAGTGGTGTTCGTCTTCAAGCTCCATCGCCTGACCGAAGTACAGGATCGTCAGCAGCGCGAAGATGAACGCCTGGATGGCACCGATGAACAGTTCGAACATTTTCCACAGCGCGTTGGGTGCCCACATGATGTAGGCCGGGAACAACGCGATGATCGTGACCATGATGCCGCCGGCGAACACGTTGCCAAAAAGACGGAGGGACAGCGAAACCGGCTTGGCGATCTCTTCGACGAGGTTGATCGGCGCCAGGAACGACACATGGCCCTTGAGCAACCGCACCGGGTGGCCGACGATGCCGCGCCGCCAGAAGCCCGCGGCGTGATAGCAGATGAACACGAACAGGCCGAGCGCCAGCACGAAGTTGATGTCTGCGGCAGCCGGTTTGAGCAACTCGTGGATACCGGTCTCATCGGAGTACTGCCACGGAAACACCGACAACCAGTTCGCGATCAGGATGTAGGCGAACAGCGTCACCGCCAGCGGAAGCACGAACGGCGCGACGCGCATGCCGATCGCGGACTCGATCTGGTTGCGCGCCTGGACCGTGATGGCCTCCCAGAACAACTGCACACCGGTAGGCACGCCGCTGGAGGTCACTTTGGCGCGGAGGTAGAACGCCAGCGCGAGCACGATCACCGCAGCGATGGTGGCGGACAGCATCGTGTCGGTGTTGACGGTCAGCCCGAACCAGTTGGCGGTGGTGTGCGTGCCCACGTGGATACCGGAGTCGGCGGCGAGGATGGTCACCGGAGCCGACCCGGTGGCGACGTCGATACCTGTCATTGCGGTGTGGGTTCCCCTTCGAATCCGGCTGTGTCAGTCGGGCTACCCGCGCGCAGTTTTCTTGCCACAGGCAGCGCGGTGGTGAAGACGAGCAGCATCTGGAACAGCGCCATGCCGAAGACCACGCCCAGGCCCTCGGGACGGAAGACGAACGCGATGGTCAACCCGATGACGGTCAAGATCATCAGGCGCGTCGCCGAATTCAACGCCATCTTGCTTTTCAGGGGGTGCGCCTGGGAGGTGATCTTGGTGACCGACCGTCGCACCAGGACGGCGTTCAGCAGACCCAGGCCGAGGCCGATCGCGAAGAACACCCCTACCATCACATGGCCGAGAAGCGCGGCCGCCAGCGTGCCCAGGCCGGCCAAGACGACGCAGATCAGCGCCAGACGCATCGGGCGGAACGCAACCGAAGGAAGCACCAACGGCGCGTCGTGCGCTGGCGTCGTCACTGATTCACCTCAATCCCGCGGTCAAAACGAAGTTGCCGAATGATCCTGTTCCAGTGCTTGGCGCCATGAGCGTATCGGAGGGCATCAGGCGCACTGGAATCACCCAAGCGGCAGCTCCCTATTGTCGGTCGTTGTACCGGTCCGCTCGGCCTGGAACCGAAGGGTCCGGGGCCGGCAACCCGCGAGGTTTTCGGGTTCTGTTTTTCACCCTAACACATGGTCCAGGGCATAAAACGACGCCTACTACTTTGCGTCGTACACGTCGGCCATCTGGCCGTTTCGGCGCCGTAGAAGCGGGATCACCGTGACGATGATCGCGACCAGGATGGCCGCCAGCATGACCACCCCGCTGTAGCGCGGATCGAAGAAAATCGTGCTCGCCGCGCCCAACGCGACGATGCCGACCCAGAGGTAGATCAGAAGCACGACACGGCGGTGCGAATGGCCGATCTGAAGCAGCCGGTGGTGCAGGTGCATCTTGTCTGGGCTGAACGGGCTGCGACCGGCCCGGGTGCGGCGCACGATCGCCAGCAGCATGTCCAGCGCCGGCACCAACATCACCGCCACCACCAACAAAAACGGTGACAGCAGCGCGAATACGTCGCGCGCACCGTATGCGGTCTGCGAGATCGGTCCGGCCGCCGTGGTCGACGCCGCGGCCAGCATTAGCCCGATCAGCATCGAACCGGAGTCGCCCATAAAGATCTTGGCGGGGTGGAAGTTGTGGGGCAGAAAGCCCAGACAGGCCCCGGCGAGCACCACCGAGATGATCGCGGGCGGGTAGAACAGCACGTCGCCGCCGTGGTCGCGCAGCAGCCCGATGGAGAAGATGCAGATGGCTGATGCAGTGATCAGCCCGAGACCGGCGGCCAACCCGTCGAGTCCGTCGACGAAGTTCATCGCGTTGACGATCGCCACGGTCAACGCGAGCGTGAGCAGAATCGACGACACCTGGTCGAGCACGATGGTGCCGACGCCGCCGATCGGGATGTAGAGCACGCTCCAGGCCACACCCATGGTGACCAGAACGCTGGCCGCGGTGATCTGGCCGGCGAACTTCGTCAGCGCGTCAAGCCCCCACCGGTCGTCGATCAAGCCGATGGCCATGATCAGCCCACCAGCGACCACCACCGCGGGCATCCCCGACGAGTACACGAAGCCCCGCGTCAACGCGGGAAGTTGCGACGCCAACAGCACGGCCGCGACCACCCCGACATACATTGCCAGCCCGCCCATCCGCGGGGTCGGCTGCAGATGTACGTCACGCTCACGCGGGTAGGCCACCGCGCCGAACCGCCGGGCCAGCACCCGCACCCAGCCGGTGGCGAAGTAAGTGATGATCGCCGCGGTGAGTCCGACGAGGGCCAGTTCGCGAAGCGGGACACCGGCACCGCGCTCGTTGAGCGCAAGCACGGTGTCCGCCGCGTAGCTCATCGATGCACCGTATGCCACGTTGCCTCAGCTCATTCCGTCAGTGCCGACGGTTCCACATCGAGAACTTTCGCGACGGCCTCCACCGTCACCGGGCCTTGGCGCAGGATCCGCGGGTGCGACCCGGTGAGGTCGACGATGGTCGACGCCGCCTGCTGCGCGGACGGCCCCGCATCGAGGTAGACCTGGACGCGATCGCCGAGTTGGTCGCGCGCCTCGTCGACGGTCACGGCGGGCGGCCGGCCGGAAGTGTTCGCGCTGGAAACCGCCATCGGGCCGACCTCGCGGAGCAGTTCGATCGCCACGGGATGCAGCGGCATGCGCAGCATGACGGTGCCGTGCGCGTCGCCGAGATCCCATGGCAGCGACGGTGCCTGGCGCACCACGAGGCTCAGCGCCCCGGGCCAGAATGCGCGGATCAGTTCGCGTGCGGGGCCCGGGACGTTGTAGACCAGTCCCTCGATCGTGTGCCACGAGCCGACCAGCACCGGCACGGGCATGTCGCGTCCGCGGCCCTTGGCCGCCAACAGCGCGGCGACGGCGTCGTTGTCGAAGGCGTCCGCGCCGATGCCGTACACCGTGTCGGTGGGCATGACGACCAGCTGACCGCCCTTCAAAGCGCTGATGGCCGAAGCGATTCCGGTCGCGCGCTGGGCGTCATCGGTGCAGTCGAATACCTCTGTCATGACCTGCCCTCTTCCTGGCCCTCTGCATGCCTGCGGTTGCGGGTCGCGGTGACGAATCGGGGTCGACCGGCCAGGTCGCGGCGGCCGGTGACGTCGTCGAAAAGCCCGGTGCTGTGGAACGCGTCGATGGTGCGCGCCGATGTGGTGTCGTCATGCTCCACCGCGCACCCGCAGCCGTCGCGCAGCCACCGGCCGGCGAGCCCGACGATGGCGTCGATGATGACCATCCCGTCCGGTCCCCCGAACAGTGCGTGCGCCGGATCGTGTTCGGCCACTTCAGGTTCCAGCTCGGCCCCGTCGGGAATGTACGGGGGGTTGGCGACCACGAGGTCGACCTGGCCGTCGAGTTCGGGCAGCAGCCCGGACGCGGTGACGTCGGCGCGGATCAGTTCGACGCCCGTGCCTGCGAGGTTTCGGCGCGCGTAAGCGAGGGCGTCATCGGAGTCGTCGACGGCGATGACGCGCGCGTCGGGCACGGCGTTCGCGAAGGCCAGCGCCAGCGCACCCGAACCGGTGCACAAGTCGACGATGACAGGCGGCCGCAACAAGGGGTTGGCCAACGCCCACTCCAGCAGCGCCTCGGTTTCCGGTCGGGGAATGAACACGCCGGGCCCGACGCAAACGGTGACGGGGCCGAACGCCGCGCTGCCGATGATGTGCTGCAGCGGCACCCGAGTGGCGCGGCGGGCCACGAGGCCGTGGTAGCGGTCGACGAAGCCGTCGTCAGGTCGGGTGAGCGCGAGGCGGCCGCGGTCGGTGCCCGCCGCGTGGGCGGCCAGCAACTCGGCGTCGGCCCGCGGCGACGGAACTCCCGCTTCGGCGAGCGCTGCCTCTGCGGCGTCGATCACCTGGCGGAGCGTCATGTCGCCGCAAGCCTGGCTTGCTTGTCGGCGGCAGCCAGAGCGTCGAACAGCGGGTCGAGTTCGCCGTCGAGCACCTGATCGAGGTTGTGCGCCTTGAAGTTGATCCGGTGATCGGCGATCCGGTTCTCGGGGAAGTTGTAGGTGCGGATGCGCTCGCTGCGGTCGACAGTGCGGATCTGGCTGGCCCGGTCCGCCGACGCCTCGGCCTGGGCCTGTTCATCGGCCAGTGCCTGCAACCGCGCGGCGAGGACCTGCAGCGCACGCGCCTTGTTCTGCAACTGGGAGCGTTCGTTCTGACAGCTCACGACGATGCCGGTGGGCAAGTGGGTGATGCGCACCGCGGAGTCGGTGGTGTTGACACCCTGGCCACCCTTGCCCGACGACCGGAACACGTCGACGCGCAGATCGGAATCGTCGATCTGAACCTCTTCGACCTCTTCGGGTTCGGGGTACACCAGCACCCCTGCCGCCGACGTGTGCACGCGGCCCTGCGACTCGGTCACGGGGACCCGCTGCACCCGGTGCACACCGCCTTCGAACTTCAGCCGTGACCACACCCCGTCGGCAACGTCGCCCTTGCTGCGGATGGACAGCGTCACGTCCTTGTAGCCGCCGAGGTCGGAGAAGGTCTCGTCGAGCACCGTCACGTTCCAGCCGCGCCGTTCGGCGTAGCGGATGTACATCCGGGCCAGGTCGGCGGCGAACAGCGCGGACTCCTCGCCGCCCTCCCCGGACTTGACCTCCAGCACGATGTCATCGGTGTCGTGCGGGTCGCGGGGGGCCAGCAGGTCGGTGAGGCGGGTGTCGAGTTCGGCCACCGTGGCGGCCAGTTCGTCGACTTCGGCGGCGAACGACTGGTCGTCGGCAGCCAGTTCGCGGGCCGTCTCCAGGTCGCCGCGGGCGGCCTGGAGCTTGCGGTAGGTGGCCACGATCGGCGACACCTGGGCGAACCGCCGGCCGACCTTGCGCGCCTGGGCCGCGTCGGCGTGCAGATTGGGGTCGGACAACTGGCGCTCGAGGTCGGCGTGTTCGGCCACCACGGCATCGATCGCCGTCCCGTTCTCCGTCACGTCGACGTCCTTCCCTCAAACGCAGACCGGCGCCCGGCCTGGCCGCCGGGGCGGCAAGAACGGGCGCCGGAAAGGCAGCTACTTGTCGGCTGAGGTGTTCTCGCCGCTCTTGCGCTTGCCGTAACGCTTCTCGAAGCGGGCGACGCGGCCGCCGCTGTCGAGGATCTTCTGCTTGCCGGTGTAGAACGGATGGCACTGCGAGCAGACCTCGACGTGAATTTGTCCGCTTTTCTTGGTGCTCCGCGTGGTGAACGTGTTACCGCAACCGCAATGCACCGTGGTCTCGACGTAGTCAGGGTGAATACCCGTTTTCATGGCTTCCTCTTCGATCGTGGCCCCGGGTCGCCCCTTCTGAGCTGAAGGCGTTCGGCGTGAACCGGAACCGAGGGTCGACGGTCCATTATGCCAGTGCGACCGCCAGCAGCCTAAACGCCTGCCAGGCTGCGGCTATTCCTCTGGGCCGAACGTGGGTTACCGGCACGCTCCAGGGCGGTTCTGCGTGACATAACCCCACACCCGCCGCTAGACCGGCTGAAATCTGCTGCCCTCGCGGCGCCACAACGTGCGACCGTCCGGGTCGGTGCCGCGCGCGATCAGCTCACGCTTGAGGATCTTGTTCGTGGCGGTGCTGGGCAGATCGTCGGCGATCCAGACGTAGCGCGGCCACGCCTTCGGCGACAGGTCGCTCTGGGCGGCCAGAAACTCCTCGAACGCCTGCGGGGTGAGGTCGGCGCCGTCCTGCAGCACGATCGCGGCCATCACCTGATCGCCGACGAGTTCGTCGGGCACCGGGTAGACCGCGACCCGGTTCACGGGGCCCAGCCGCAGCAGGATGCGCTCGATCGGTGCGGTGGTCATGTTCTCGCCGTCCACGCGCATCCAGTCGGCGGTGCGCCCGGCAAGGTAGATCCACCCGTCGGCGTCGCGGTAGGCCAGGTCGCCCGACCAGTACATGCCGTGCCGCGTGCGCTCGGAGGTGGCGGCTTCGTCGTTGTAGTAGCCCGAAAAGAAGCCGGTGCCCGAGGTATTCACCAACTCGCCGACAGCCTCGTCGGCGTTGAGCAACGCGCCGTTGGCGTCGAACAACGCCGGTGGGCACTCGGTCACGGTTTCGCTGTTGTAGATGGCGACCCCCGGAAAGCCCTGGCCGACAGAGCCTTTCGGCGTGTCGGGAGTGCGGGTGATGATCACGGCGTTCTCGGTGGAACCGAACCCGTCGTCGACGGTCACGCCGAACCGGCGGCCGAACTCCTCGATGTCGCGGTCGGCGGCCTCGTTTCCGAACGCCACTCGCAGCGGGTTGTCGATATCGTCGGGGCGCTCTGGGGTCGCCAGCACGTAGGCCAGCGGCTTTCCGACGTAGTTCATGTAGGTGGCGCCGTGCCGGCGGATGTCGGACAGAAACCGCGACGCCGAAAACTTCGCGGGCACCATGGCAGCGCCGGCCACCAGTGCCGGTGCCCATCCGCCGACCACCGCGTTCGAATGAAACAGCGGCATCGACAGGTAGCAGGTGTCTGCGGAGGTGAGGCCGAACTTGTCGACCAACGCGGTGCCCGCGAACAACACCATGGAGTTGGCCACCTGGACGGCCTTGGGGTTACCGCTGGTGCCCGAGGTGAAGATCATCATGAACGTGTCGTCGGGGGCGGCCTCGCGGGCGGGGGTCAGCGGCGGCGCGGAGGCCCGGCGTTGCGCCCAACCGTCGTCGTCGGCGTCGAAGACAGTGACCCCCGGCAGTGCCAGGCCGTCGAGCAGATGCCGGTGCTCGGCGTCGGTGAGAAGGAACTGGCATTCGACCTGGGCGATGTCGCGCGCGAGCGCCTCGCCGCGGCGGGTGGTGTTGATGCCGCAGAGCACGTAACCGCCCAGCGCCGCGGCGGCCAACGCGGTCAGCATCTCCGGCGTGTTGCCGAGCAGCACACCGACATGCAGCGGGCGGTCGGACTCCGCCGCGTCGATCAGCGCAGCGGCTTGCGCGCCGGCATCGGCGAGGTGCTCACGCCACGTCCACGTGCGGTCGTCGTACTTCACCGCGACGGTGTCCTGTTCGGCGCGCTCACGAAGCAACTGCTGGAGTGTGTCCGCCATGGTCACCTCTCGCCTGTGAACAGATCTTGAATTGTGTCTACCATGTCACAATGTCGGAAGTCCGCGGACAGGCGCGGAAACGACGAGAGGGCCACCGGTGACGCGCGGCGCCGCGACCAAGCACGTCCGTGATCGGATGATCGACGCGGCCGAAGTCTGTCTGCGCGCCAAGGGTATTCGGGCGACCACAGTATCCGAGGTGGCCGAAGTCGCCGGGATATCACGGGGTTGGTTATACCGGCATTTTCCCGACAAAGTCACGCTGTTGGGCGCGGCGATCGTGCGCCTGAACGAGGCCTACTGGTCAGAGGCGCATGCGATGCTGGAACGGGTCGAGGGGTTGGACCGCCAGATCGTCGCCGGTATCCGCCACGGCCGCCGGGCCTACGACGACCCGGGCGCGTTGCTGATGAAGCTGCGTATCGAAGAACCCGACGAGTTCGCCGCCTGCGCCGGCGCCGGTGTCCAGGGGCTGGTGCCCGACCTGGCCGACTTCTGGTCGCGCTACCTGGTCGCCGCGCGCGACAGCGGCGAGATCCACGCCGATATCGACGTCGCCGAGGCGTCGGAATGGGTTGCGCGCGTGCTGATTTCGCTGGCCACCGTGCCCGGTGACACGCTCGATCCCAGCGACGACGACGCGGTACTGCGGCACGTGCGGCGCTACGTCATGCCCGGCCTGCGCGCCGACCCCGCGGGTTAGTCGTTGTCGGCGCCGCCGGGCGTGGTCTTGGAGACCTGGACCAGGAACTCGTAGTTGTTCTTGGTCTTGCGCAGCTGGCTCATCAACAGGTCGATCGCCTGATGCGGGTCAAGACCGCTCAACACGCGACGCAGCTTGTGCACCACCGCGAACTCGTCCGTCGAAAGCAGCAGCTCGTCCTTGCGGGTGCCCGACGGATTGACGTCGACGGCCGGGAAGACCCGCCGCTCGGCGATCTTGCGATCCAGCTTGAGCTCGGCGTTGCCGGTGCCCTTGAACTCCTCGAAGATCACCGTGTCGCCCGTGGAGCCGGTCTCCACCATCGCGGTGGCGATGATGGTCAGCGAGCCGCCCTCTTCGATGTTGCGGGCGGCGCCGAGGAACCGCTTGGGCGGATACAGCGCGGTCGAGTCCACGCCACCGGACAGGATGCGTCCCGAGGCCGGCGACGCGTTGTTGTACGCGCGGCCCAGCCGGGTGATCGAGTCGAGCAGGACGACGACGTCCTTGCCCTGCTCGACCAGTCGCTTGGCCCGTTCGATCGCGAGCTCGGCGGCCTGGGTGTGGTCTGAGGGCGGACGGTCGAAGGTCGAGGCGATGACCTCACCCTTGACCGACCGCTGCATGTCGGTGACCTCTTCCGGACGCTCGTCGACGAGCACCACCATCAGGTGGCATTCCGGGTTGTTCTGCGTGATCGCGTTGGCGATGTCCTGCAGGATCGTGGTCTTACCGGCCTTGGGCGGCGACACGATCAGCGCGCGCTGCCCCTTGCCGATCGGCATGATCAGGTCGATCACGCGGGTGGTCAGCCGGTCGGGCGAGGTCTCCAGACGCAGCCGCTGGTTCGGGTAGAGCGGGGTGAGCTTGTTGAACTCCGGCCGCTTCTTGGCCTCGTCGACGGGTTTGCCGTTGACGGTGTCCAGGCGCACCAGCGGATTGAACTTCTGCCGCTGGTTGGGCTGCTCACCGTCCTTCGGCACGCGCACCGCACCGGTGACGGCGTCGCCGCGGCGCAAACCGTTCTTGCGCACCATGTTCATCGAGACGTAGACGTCGTTGGGTCCGGCCAGGTAGCCGGAGGTCCGCACGAACGCGTAGTTGTCGAGCACGTCGAGGATTCCCGCGACGGGTTGTACGACGTCGTCTTCGCGGAGCTCGGTGTCACCGCCGCCGTCGCCGCCACCGCGCTCGCGGCGCCTGCGGTCACGGAACCGGCGGCCCCGCCGTCCACCTCGGCCGTCGCCGCCGTCGTCATCGGAGTTCGAGCCGCCGCCGCGGTTCTGCTGGCCGCCTTGCTGGTCGTTATCGGACTTGTTGTCCTGCTTGGAATCGGACTTGGAGTCCTGTTTGGCGTCCTGCTTGGTATCGCCGCCGGACTTGGCGTCCTGCTGGCCCTTGTTGTCGGACTTGGAGTCTTGCTTGGTGTCGCCGTCGGACTTGGTGTCCTGACCGCTCTGTTCGGAGCCGCCCGGCGCACCTGAGCCGCGGTTGCTGCCGCGACGTTCGCGACGCTGCCGCGTCGGTGCGTCGTTGCCGTCGCCAGAGCCGGGGTTGTCGGCGTTCTCAGCGGGCTGGTCGGCAGACTTCTCCGCCTTCTCGGCGGCCGGCGTGTCGGTCGCGGCGGGCGCTGCATCCCCGCCGCCGCGGCCGTTGGCCTGGCCACGCCGGTCACGAATTGCGGCGACGAGCTCGCTCTTGCGCATACCCGAGGCGCCCTCGATGCCGATCTCCTTGGCCAGCGCGCGCAGCTCCGGAAGCACCATGCTGGATAACGAGCCACCACGGGCGGCGGATGCACCACCCGCGGTGGATACGGCCTCCGCGGAGGACGCGCTGTTGGGCGCATCGACTGCCGCGGGGTTGTCTGAGTTCACGGTGTTCGACAGCGCGTTGTTGTCGCTGCTGCCGTCAGCCGTGATGAGGTCCGTTTCAGTCACGGATGTCCTTTCTCTCCCTCGCTGTTCAAGCATGCGGGGATTGGTTGCGCTCAGCTGATCCGCTCAACGCGTGGGCGCCACCGCTGTGGTTGCAACGGCGATTGCCGGGATTCGCCGGTATGACGAACCGTCAGCCCATGGGTAAATCACGGGGAAAATGAGTGGTGTCCTAGTGTCGGCGCAGGCAGAGACGCTGCGATTGCTGGACAAAAGCGAGAATAACGCGCATCGGAGCCGGAAGCAAGAACGACACGTGCGGCCGGTGTTGCAATTTAACTCCGAACGGCGACACCCGACGTCCAGCGGACGCCGTCGCCAACTGCGATTTCATTGACGGTGAACCCGGTCGCGGCGCCCAATTCCAGGGCTTCGGCCGGCAAATCGGGCTGTGTGCTCAGCGCCAACACCGACGGTCCCGCCCCAGAAAGCACCGCTGCAATGCCACAACGCCGTAGCGTCTGCAAGTATTCCGTGGATGCCGGCATGGCCACGGCGCGCTGCGGTTGGTGCAGCACGTCCTCGGTCGCCGCCATCAACAGATCGGGCCGCTCGGTGAGCGCGACCACCAGTAGGGCGGCGCGGCTGACGTTGAACCGGGCGTCGGTGTGGTCGACCCGGTCGGGCAGCAGGACGCGGGTTTCGGCGGTCGACGAACGCTGCCGCGGTATGGCGGTGAACAGGCGGATGTCGCGGTGCAGCCGTAGCGGCGCGGCGGCATAGCGTGTCGTGGGCCCGTCATGCTCGGTCCACGACACCACCCCGCCGCCGAGCACCGCAGCCGACGCGTTATCGGGATGGCCCTCGAACTCCGAGGACAGCTGTATCAACTGTCCTTCGGTCAGCGGTGTCGAACCTGCTTGGCTGACAAGGCCATTGACGGCCGCAAGGCCGCCGACCACCGCTGCGGCAGATGAGCCCAGCCCGCGCGAATGCGGAATGTCGTTGCGGCAGCGCACGATCATGCCGGGAACGGTGACGCCGGCCGCCCGTAGTCCGCGCTCGATCGCGCGCACCACCAAGTGCGATGCGTCCAGCGGCACCTGGCCGGAACCTTCACCCTCCACCTCAACGCTGAGCCCGGACGGGACTGTCTCCACGACGATCTCGTCGTACAGACCCAGTGCGACGCCCAGGCTGTCGAAACCGGGACCGAGGTTGGCGCTAGATGCGGCGACCACGGCGGTCGCCGTCAAACCGGCCGGCAGCGTCGGCATCACTGGCACGTCACCTGCTAAACCAGACCGAGCTTCTCGACCACGGCAACGGGGTCGACGGGTAGCGGCGTGACGGCCGGCATCCCTTTCAGCGCGGTGTCGGGGTCCTTGAGGCCGTTACCGGTGACCGTGCACACCACCGTGGAGCCCTTGGCCACCCAGCCATCCTCGACGGATTTGAGCAACCCGGCGATGCTGGCCGCGGAGGCGGGCTCGACGAAGACGCCCTCTGTGCGCGCCACCAAATGGTAGGCGGCCAGGATCTCTTCGTCGGTGGCGGCCAGGAAGCGGCCACCGGACTGTTCCTGGGCTTCGACCGCGGTGGTCCACGAGGCCGGCGAGCCGATTCGGATGGCGGTGGCGATGGTCTCGGGGTTGCTCACCGGCGCGCCGTGCACCAGCGGCGCGGCGCCGGCAGCCTGGGTGCCCAGCATCCGGGGCAACCGGTCGGCCAGGTCGTCGCGGTGATATTCGGTGTAACCCTTCCAGTACGCCGTGATGTTGCCGGCGTTGCCGACGGGCAGCGCGTGCACGTCCGGCGCGGCGCCCAGCGCGTCGACGATCTCGAACGCCGCGGTCTTCTGCCCTTCGATGCGAAACGGGTTGACCGAGTTGACCAGCGAGACGGTCGGGAAGTCGGCGGTGAGCTTGCGGGCGAGTTCCAGGCAGTCGTCGAAGTTGCCGTCGATCTGGATGATCTTGGCGCCGTGCATGACGGCTTGGGCGAGCTTGCCCATCGCGATCTTGCCCTGGGGCACCAGCACAGCACAGGTGATGCCCGCCCGTGCGGCGTAGGCGGCGGCCGACGCCGAGGTGTTGCCGGTGGACGCGCACAGCACCGCTTGTTGTCCGCGGGCCACCGCCTCGGTGACGGCCATCGTCATACCGCGGTCCTTGAACGAGCCGGTCGGGTTGAGCCCCTCAACCTTGAGATGCACGGTGCAGCCGGTGTATTCGGACAGCCTGGGTGCCGGCACCAGCGGGGTGCCGCCTTCGCGCAGCGTGATCGGGATCCAACCGTCCTGCACCGGAAGCCGGTCCCGGTAGGCGGCGATCAGCCCGGGCCAGGGCTGGTGCACGGCCGTGGGCGGTGCGTTACTCATTCGTGGTCCCTTCCATCCGGAGCACGCTGTTGATGCTCCGCACGACGTCGAGGTCGGCGAGGGCGGCGACCGTCTCCGACAGCGCCGCGTCGGTGGCCTGGTGGGTGACGACGACGATGCGGGCGCCGCAACGTTGACCGCCCTCGTCGACCATCCCCTCCTGGCGGACCTCGGCGATGCTCACCTCTCGCTTCGCGAATTCCGCTGCGACAGAGGACAATACGCCAGGCAGGTCGGAGACGTTCATGTTGACGTAGTAGCGGGTCGGGATGAAGCCGATCGGGGCGATCGGCAGCTTGGCGTATTTGGAATCGCGGGGTCCGCGGCCGCCCTGCACCCGGTTGCGCGCGGCCATCACGAGATCACCCATCACCGCAGACGCGGTAGGGGCTCCCCCGGCGCCCTGGCCGTAGAACATCAACTGGCCTGCGGCCTCGGCTTCCACGAACACCGCGTTGAAGGCGCCGTTGACGGTGGCCAGCGGGTGGTCCGACGGCACCAGCGCGGGATACACCCGGGCGGAAACCCGTTGTTTACCTTCGTCGGTGGTCAACCGCTCACAGATCGCGAGCAGTTTGATGGTGCAGCCAAGGGCACGCGCCGAGGCGAAGTCCGCCGGGCTGACCTTGGTGATGCCTTCGCGGTATACGTCGTCGGCACTGACGCGGGTGTGGAAGGCGATCGAGGCCAGTATCGCTGCCTTGGCAGCGGCGTCGTAGCCCTGGACGTCGGCGGTCGGGTCGGCTTCGGCATAGCCCAGCGCGACGGCGTCCGCGAGGGCGCTTTCGTAGTCGGCGCCGGTGCTGTCCATCTCGGAGAGGATGTAGTTGGTGGTGCCGTTGACGATGCCGGCCACCCGCAGCACGGTGTCGCCGGCCAGCGACTGGGTCAGCGGACGGATCACCGGGATCGCTCCTGCGACCGACGCTTCGAAATACAGGTCGACGTGGGCGTTTTCGGCCGCTTGGGCGAGTTCACCGGTCGACATCGCCATCAGCGCCTTGTTCGCGGTGACCACCGACTTGCGCTGTTCCAGCGCCGACAGGATGGCCTTGCGGGCGGGTTCGACCGGGCCCATCAACTCGACGACGACGTCGACGTCGTCGCGGGAGACGAGTTCTTCGATGTTGTCGGTGAGCATCTCCACCGGCACCCCCCGGTCGTCAGCCACCCGGCGGACGCCGACACCGCGCAGCACCAGCGGAGCACCGATGCGCGCGGCGAGGTCATCAGCGCTGTCCTCGATGATGCGCACCACCTGGCTGCCGACGTTGCCGAGTCCGAGGACCGCTACGCCGACTGGCTTTTCGTAGCTGCTCATCGCTTACCTCACTTCCAGGCTCAGTAGGTCCTCGACCGTTTCCCGGCGCAGGATCAGGCGTGCCCGCCCGTCGCGCACGGCTACCACGGCGGGGCGACCGATCAAGTTGTAGCGGCTAGACATCGAATAGCAATAGGCGCCGGTGGCCGCCACCCCGAGCAGGTCGCCGGGCGCAATGTCGTCGGGCACCCATGTATCGCGTACCACGATATCGCCGCTCTCGCAGTGCTTTCCGACGATTCGGGCGAGCGCAGGCGCGGTGTCGCCGACCCGGGACAGCAGCCGGGCATCGTATTCGGCGTCGTACAGCGACGTGCGGATGTTGTCGCTCATCCCGCCGTCGACGCTCACGTAGCGGCGGTAGCGGTCAGCGGCGACAGCGACGTCTTTGACCGTGCCCACTTGGTACAACGTGATGGTGCCGGGTCCGGCGATCGCCCGGCCGGGTTCGACGACCAGCCGCGGGGTCGGCAGCCCGACCGCCGCCGATTCGTCACGGACGATGGCGCTGAGCTTGGCGGCCAGTTCGGCCACCGGCGGTGGATCGTCGTGCGGCAGATACGAGATCCCCAGGCCGCCGCCGAGGTCGACGGTCGACATCTGGGAGGTCTTGTCGACACCGAATTCGGCGACCACGTCACGCAGCAGCCCGATGACGCGGTGCGCGGCCAGTTCGAAGCCTGCGACGTCGAAGATCTGGGACCCGATGTGGCTGTGCAGGCCGACTAACCGCAGGTGGTCGGCGGCGAAGATTCGGCGCACCGCCTCCATCGCGGCGCCGGTCGCCAACGACAGGCCGAACTTCTGGTCCTCGTGTGCGGTGGAGATGAACTCGTGGGTGTGGGCTTCGACGCCGACAGTGACGCGCACCAGGACGTCCTGCACCACGCCCGCGGCACCGGCGATCTCGTCGAGGCGGTCGATCTCGATCATCGAGTCCACGACTACGTGACCAACGCCGGCCTTGACGGCGGCGGTCAGCTCGTCGATGGATTTGTTATTGCCGTGCAACGCGATTCGATCAGCGGGAAATCCGGCATGGAGGGCGACAGCGAGCTCACCACCGCTGGCCACGTCGAGCGCCAGACCTTCCTCGTCGACCCAGCGGGCGATCTCGGTGCACAAAAACGCCTTGGCGGCGTAGCGCACGTACTCTCCCCCGTCGAACGCATCGGCGATCTCGCGGCAGCGGGACCGGAAGTCGTCCTCGTCGACGACGAAGACTGGCGTTCCGAACTCGGCGGCAATGTCGGTGACCGGCACCCCGGCGATGGACACCACGCCGTCGTCGCCGCGAACAGCGTTACGCGGCCAGACGTTCGGAGCGAGCATCAACACCTCGCCGGCCGACTGCGGACGCGGCGGGGCGTCGCCGTGGTGTACCTCTTCGGCGTGGCGGGGTCCGGCGGGATGGGCGATCACATGCGCTCCGGTGCGGTGACGCCGAGGATGCCGAGGCCGTTGGCAACGACCTGGCGGGTGGCTTCGCACAGCGCCAGCCGGGCTCCGTGCAGTTCGTTGGGGGCTTCGTCGCCTTGCGGCAGAACGCGACAGGAGTCGTAGAACCGATGGTAGTCGCCGGCCAGATCCTCGAGGTAGCGCGATACCCGATGCGGTTCCCGAAGGGCCGCAGCGGTTTTCAGCACGCGTGGAAACTCGCCGATGTTGCGGATCAGGGTGCCTTCCTTTTCGTGGGTCAGCAGCTGCAGGCTCGAGGCGTCGGCGGAGACGCCGAGTTCGGCGGCGTTGCGCGCCAGCGCCGACAGCCGTGCGTGCGCGTATTGCACGTAGTAGACCGGGTTTTCGTTAGACGCCGAGGACCACAGCGCGAGGTCGATGTCGATCGGGCTGTCCACCGAAGACCGGATCAGCGAGTACCGGGCGGCGTCCACGCCGATAGCCTCCACCAGGTCGTCGAGGGTGATCACGGTGCCCGCGCGCTTGCTCATCCGCACCGGCTGGCCATCTCGGACCAGGTTGACCATCTGGCCGATGAGCACCTCGACGGTGGCGGGATCCTCACCTAGGGCCGCGGCGACGGCCTTGAGCCGGGCGATGTAGCCGTGGTGGTCGGCGCCGAGCATGTAGATGCACAGGTCGAAGCCGCGCTCACGCTTGTCGAGGTAGTAGGCGATATCGGCGGCGATGTAAGCCGGAGCACCGTCGCTCTTGATGACGACGCGGTCCTTGTCGTCGCCGTGGTCGGTGGTGCGCAACCAGACGGCGCCGTCCTTTTCGTAGACGCTGCCCGCCTCGCGGAGCATGGCGACGGCTTGGTCGACCCGGCCGGAGGTGTGCATCGAGTCTTCGTGGGTGTAGACGTCGAAGTCGGTGCCGAAGTCGTGCAGTGACTGTTTGATGTGGCTGAACATCAGGTCGACGCCGATCGCGCGGAAGGTCTCGCGCATCTGGTCGTCGGGCAGGCTCAGCGCGTCGGGGTCCTTGGCGAGCACCTGCGCGGCGATTTCCTTGATGTAGTCGCCCGCGTAGCCGTCGTCGGGGGTGGGCTCGCCTCGGGCGGCCGCGATCAGCGAGCTGGTGAACCGGTCGATCTGGGCGCCGTGGTCGTTGAAGTAGTACTCGCGGGTGACGTCGGCGCCCTGGGTGGACAGCAGCCGGCCCAGCGCGTCGCCGACGGCTGCCCAGCGGGTGCCGCCGATGTGGATGGGCCCGGTGGGGTTGGCCGAGACGAACTCGAGGTTGATCCGCTGACCGGTCAAGGCGGCGGAGTGCCCATAGCGGTCGCCAGCGGCCAGCACGTTGTCGACGATCGCGTTCTGGGCGGATGCCTCCAGGCGCAGGTTGACGAACCCGGGCCCGGCGACGTCGGCGGCGGCGATACCGTCGCGCTCGGCCAGCGCGCCGGCCAGCCATTCGGCCAGCTCACGGGGGTTGACGCCGACCTTCT
Organism: Mycolicibacterium sp. XJ2546; assembly: GCF_053483195.1. NCBI lineage: Bacteria > Bacillati > Actinomycetota > Actinomycetes > Mycobacteriales > Mycobacteriaceae > Mycobacterium > Mycolicibacterium sp. XJ2546. The sequence continues at coordinate 25,821 of NZ_JBEFRW010000027.1, forward strand.
TGCCGAGTTGTAGGGCAATGTTGGTGGCGTAGTCGCCGTGGTCGGGGTTGCGCGGGCGCTCGACGGTGACGGTGACCGGCAGCGCCGACGCGTCCAGGCCACGCTCGGCCAGCACCGCGGTGGTGGTGGTCTTGAGTAGCTCGGCGAGGTCAGCGGGGGTCACGGGGGTCCATCCTATGGTCTGGGGTGGTCAGCCCCCGAATCCGTTTCCTGCGCCCGTGATGCGTTAGGCTGTGCAGGCCCAATTGGCGCAGCTCTTCGAGTGCGCCCCCGTAGCTCAGGGGATAGAGCGTCTGCCTCCGGAGCAGAAGGCCGCAGGTTCGAATCCTGCCGGGGGCACTACCTGAACAGCAGTGATGCAGGTCCGTGCAAGATTCGTGCAATAAAGGTGCTTCGCGGCGTTAAGGAAGCGAGTTGCCACGCCCGCCGGTCACGCCATCCACCTCATTTCGTTCCGCTGGCTGCCTGGCACCGAGGCCACCTCGCCAAGTGGCTGCAAGTCAAACAGCACTATCGCCCGACCTAGCGCATTGGCCACGCCATCACGCTTATGTTGCGAGGCTGGCCGAGGAGTGTGGCCCCGGGGCTGTGTGCTGTTGTGGACGGTACTACGCACTCAACTACTGACGACTCAACCGAAATTCGGGTGTTGCGCCTGGAAGCTCGATGCCGCACGGTGGTCAATGGGTAATGTTTAGATGTCAATGCGTGAAAGGTGGGATATGAGCGATATCGCAGCCGCCGATGACCTCCGTTTCACTCAAGGCATTCTGAACATGGCCGACGCAGCCCGCTTCCTAGCGCTTAAGCGGCAGACTTTCCACAGGTGGGCGAAGGGCTACGAGCGCGGCGCATCGCTCATCCATGTGCTTCAGGACACGCCGAAACGAAAGGCGAACGTCACATTCATCGCACTGACCGAGGCTTACGTGCTCGAAGCGCTGCGGGAGGCCGGAGTACGCCTGCAGCGCGTTCGGCCAGCGCTCGATCAGCTTCAGCGCGAGTTTGGCCGCGAGTACGTCCTAACTGCCCCGAACCTCGCGACGGACGGTATCGACGTACTTTGGGACTTCTCGAGGTCCAAGGAAGGTGCTGGACTCATTGAAGCTCGTTCTGGACAGAACGTCATCCGCGAGATTGTCGAGGATTACCTCCAGTACATCTCTTGGGACAGCGGCGATGTTCCGTATCAGCTAATTCTTCGGCAGTGGCAACCAGCGAAAGTCGTTGTCGACCTGCACCATTCATTCGGACAGCCGAGATTTGGTGTCGCAGGACCACGCGTCGCGGATGTGGCCGCCATGCTCAAGGCAGGAGAGTCAGGGGAGGTCGTCGCGGATGAGTTCGGAATCTCCCGAGACGAAGTCCGAACCGCCGCACGCGTCATCCTGGGCCGCACCGCCTGAGTTCTATCTCGACGAGAATCTTGCAGGCAAAACGCTGCGCCGGTCAATACAGAGGTACGGCTACATAGTCCACACCCCGCCTGAGCTTTACGGCTCACGGGCAGCTTCCGCGGGTGTCGCTGACGAAGTGTGGTTACGCGATGTCGGCAAGCACCGCTGGGCGGCTATCGGTCGGGACACGACCATATTGAAAACGCCAAGCGAACTGGCAGCGTACAAAGCAGCGAAGATTCACCTATTCCTATTTGACGGAGAGGCGACGGTAACGCAGTTGACTGCCATCGTCGCTGCGACACTGCGAGATATTTGTACTGAATGCATGAACGGGAAACCCTCCGTGTGGAGAGCGCGTGGAGGTGCTCACCCGCGCATCGAGTTGCTCTAACGCGACACGAAATGTGACTTGGCCACGCCGTGTGGAAAAAATGTCGGGGGTAGACGGTCGCAATGCCACGAGTGCGACTATGAGTGTTTGCGAGGACCCTCCCCCACCCATTTGACGTGCGGTTATGCCGTCCTGAACGCTTGCTGGTCACCATGACCTCGCCGTGACGAACGTGACGCCCGATCGCGGGTTGTGCGTGCCGTTGCAATTCCAGCAAACACTTCCGCCAGCCGCGCAAGCATCGCTCGCCACCTCGGCGCTGCGCGCCGTCGCAGGCGCTTCGGGCATCGTCAGCTGGTCGGACTTTGCTCTATTGCATCGCCGATGACTCGGCTGCACATTGTCCCGAGTGTGCCTGCCGCCATGTGCAACTGGGACGATGTGATCAACCTCGAAGCTAAGCGGATCGTACTGCGGCAACGAGTAGTCGATCGGTTCGTGGCACAGCGCACAGGGGTCACCGAGCGCGCGCAGTCGACGGCGCAGTCGCCGCTCTGCGGCGCTGTACTGTCGCTTGCCGTCACGACCGAACTTGGGCTGCACCAACGCTATTCGCCCTCGCCGTGCCATCTGGCAGCAGCCTGGGCGGCCCGACGCTGGCGTTTGAGCCTACGCTGACGCGCCGCTAGCTCGGCCTGTCGTAGCGCGTGACCGCGCTGCAACGCCTTGACTGCTGGCGGTGCCACGGTAGGCCGCCCGCTGGTTGGCCGCCGTGGCATGCCTTGCCTACCCGTTGTGGGGCAGGTGTACGGGGCTGTCATGGCCCCGATCGGTGCCCCGCATGCTGAGCACGAATACACGGTGATTCAACACCTTTCAAGGATCAGGGAGACGCCGGGCTGGCGAGTGGCAGCCACTCAGGCCAGCCCGGCGTTCCTGTGAGGGCCTGCGGTCGCCCCGACTGGACACATTCACGCGGTTTTGAAGGACAGCGGGGGCAACCGCAGGTGGTCTTTGGTTAGCCCTCGCCGTCGTCGCCGACGGTGAAGGTGCCGATGCGCTCAGGGCGAACCACGACGTGGCCGATCCGCCAAGTCGCCCGCAGCGCAACAGAATCCGCAGTGAAATACTGGTGTTCACTCGTCGCGACCTTGACCGGCCCGACCGCCGAGACGATGGCGTTCTGGTCGACGACCAGGCCGGTGTTCGCCGGTGCCGCGGTGTTGACGATGACCGGCACCGACAGCAACATCTGGGCCGCGTCGGTAGTGCCAGCGCCCAACAGGCTCTCGTTCGTGTTCGTGCCGCCAACCTTGAGCTTGCGAAGCTCGGCCCACGCCTTCGGCCCGACGAGAATGTGGGACGGCGTCGCCAAGTTGTCCTGCAGCGTGGCCAGCAGATCGACCAGCACGTCGAGGTTGCCGTCCACCGCGCCACCGTCAACAATGCCACTGACGTTGGCGATGCCGGCGACCGGCGCGACAGCCGGCGCGGTCGGCGCGGCCTCGGCGACGAACGCGATATCGCCGCGGCGAGTGATCGCTCGGGCCACCGACTGCGAGAGTTGCACGGCCGTCTGGTCTTGCGCGTACTGCTCATTGGACAGCCGAACCAGTTGTGTGATCTTCGCGGTATGCACGAGGACTTCTGCGAGTTGTGGCTCCCCTTCGGGAATCGTCGCACCTTCCGCGGTGAACTGCGCCTCATCGTCGTCGACATACGCGACGCGCACGGCGGGATCGTCGCCCTCGATTTGGCCAGCGACGGTGCTGCACTGAAGAATCAGTGCGTCGGGCACAACGTCGGTCGGGGCGAAAACGTGCAGATCGGGAGACCAGCCCTTGGCGCTGGTTCCAGTGGTGATGGTAGTCATTGTGGCGTAATGCCTCTCAACGCTCGGCGCGCGGCCCAGCGCGCGCAATCAACAAAGAGTGTGTGGACTGCAGGCGCCGGGCCTAGCAAGAATATGTCCGCGCCGGGCGGAACTAGCTTCGATTATACCCCCGATCAGTCGCGTCGCCGGAAAGCTGACGCGAACCCCTGTGGCTGCCGCTGGCCCTGTAGCCCAATGCCAGACACGCCGATTCGGCTGCGGTCAGGCTGACGGCGCTCGAGGCCAAGGGTTTCGCGGGCGGTCTTGACGGCCTCGGCGAATTTCGCCGCATCGACCGAGCCATCCTCACCGAGGAGGTCCTCGTCGTTGACCACCGCCCGCAGGGCTGCGGGCTTCAGCCCGGCCGCAGCAGCTTGTGCGTCAATCTGCTGTCGCTGCAACGCCGCCAGGCGGTTCTCGGCGGTCTTCGCACGATCGCGCAGCCCGGCGTTTTCCTTCCGCAGCTTCTCGACGACATGGCGCGGGAACGTGTCAGCGTCACCCTGATCGTCGGCGTCGGTGTCGACCTCCGCGGCGTCGGGTGCGACGTCGGCGTCGCCAGGTTCGTCCTGGGGTGACGTTTCGGCCGCGTCGGGGTTATCGGCTGCGGCTGTGTCTTCCGGTGTGGCAGGGGCGGTTTCAGCGGTGCTGTTGTTGTCGGTCATTACTTGCCTCCTTTCGGCAATACAGGTCGGGTCACGGTCAGCGGCTCGGTGTGGCGAGCGAGGCCGTGCTCCGGAAATAGTTCGTCGTGCTCTACCGCCACCGTCTTACCGGCCAGTGCGGTGATGTCGCCGACTTCGGCAGGCCGAGCGACCCGCTTACCCTCGGGTCGGCGGTAATCAGCGAATGCCGCAGCGATCGGGTCGCGATCGTCGGCGGGGTCGACGTTTGAGTATTCGAGATTCACTTTCTCTGTCTCCTATTCCTGCGGGGTGGCGCCGCGGCGGCTGCCGCTGCGGCGCTTGGGGCGTCGATGGCGTACACGCGAAGCTCGCCAGCGCGTGAGCAGTGAGCAACCGTCATCTGTGACGGCCGCGTATCGCCTTTGCGCCAGGGGTGGACGTGCTCGCCCGCCGAACATCGGTGCGGACACTGGATGCGAACATGACGGCCGCCCGTGGCATAAAAGACACGAACAACCTTGGCCACCGGGACCGGGGTTGCGCTCATGCGGCACCCCCAGCCCGATACCACCGCGTCGCCTCGGCGGGTTCGATCATCCCGGCGTCGCGCAGCAGCGTCAGCGCGTCGTCGAGATACGGCCGTCCGTCCATCGGCGTGCGCTGGCGCAAGTCGTCGGCCGTCATCGCGCCAGACAAATCGATGTGCCCAAGGAGCGCTAGCGCGACGTCGGCGATCTTGGCATTGCGCCGGCGTTGCTCATGGTTCTTCGTCATCGGGCATCACACCCGCTCCGCGATGACGCCGAGGCGGTCGACAACCTGCTTCAGCCGCTCGTCGAGCACCCTGACCGCGGCCCATTCCGCGATCGTCAACTCATGCAGGGAGTTGGCGATCCGAGCGAGCGAAACGTCGGTGTCGGGTACCGCATCGGTGTCGGGGTTTGCGTCTGCGGTGGTTTCGGATAACTCCATTGGGTCGTTCATCACGCGGTTTTCCTTTCGGTATTCAGTGGGCAGTTGTCGCGGTGCCCTTGTGTAGGGGTGTGGTGGCCACAGTCAGCGCAGCGGTCGGGGCCGGTGGGCGGGGTGAAGCCAGCGGGCTTGCTCGGGCGTGCAGGAGTTTGCTGGGTGAGCACTGGCGGGTCGGATGTGTCGCTCGTCGGTGCGCTCGGCGTGACCGAACTCGGGCCTGAGTCACCGGTCGCCCCTCCCGCAGGTACCGCAGGTACCGGCTCCGTAGGTAACGCCGTAGGTCCCGTAGGTAACGGCTTCTGATCGGTGTGACCTACGTGATCTACGGTGTGACCTACGCGGAGAATCCAGCTGTGCACGCCATCGCGGAATCCGGCACGCTTGGTGTCGGCGACCTTGCGGCGAGCATTTTTTAGCGTCCCTACCGAGTACCCCACCCCCTGTCCGGCGGCGATGACTTCCTTTGCCGGGGCCTCGCCTCCGTGCTCGATCAGGTACTCCTTGATCCATGACGCGGCATCGCGGCGTTCGTCAGCTTCCTCGGGGTCAGTGCGGGAGTCGCGCAGGACATCGGCGACCGATCGCTCGGACTCGCCGAGGAACACGAACCGGCCCGTAGTGGCGATGCCCTTGCGGGTGCGGACTTCGGCAGCCTCGATGCCGTAGGACAGGCTCGGTAGATCGTCGCGACCCAGGCTGTTCTTCACTTGCGACATGACCCGGCCACCATCCTCATCGGCGTCATCGCGGGCGAACCCGAACACCGAGCGGGGCACGTTCTTGAAGGCACCCGATCCGGTGATAAGGCTGGCGGCATCGGTGCCGCTGCCCTTGTTGAAGTGCGCGACACCGAAGATCACCGCGCCGGTGCGGTCGGCCATCTTGGCCAACGGGTCGAGCGCAGAGCGAACTTCGCGCTCACGGTGAGTGTCGATGCGCTCACCGATCACGCTCATCAACGGGTCGATCACGACGAGTGCGGCGTCGTGCTCGCGAATCTCCCGCTCGAGCAGGCCGTTGTCGTGAGGCAGGCTTAGCGACAATTCCTCGTCATCGGTCGACACGACCTCGAACCTGCCGATCCGGCTCAGATCGGCCCCAGCGGCGATGAGCCGAGGAACCAGGGTGTGCTTCCACGAGTCCTCCACCGCGATGTAGAACACCGTGCGCGGCGTCCCGTAGAAGCTGCCCGGCAACGTGCCGCGGGTGATGTTGGCCGCCAACCAGATTGCGTAGCTGGACTTCCCGGTACCCTCGCGACCCGCGCCTATCGACAGCGACCCAGCAGCGATGCGCCCGTGGCCGTCGCCTTCCTCCCATGCCCACACAACTGGCTCGGGCTCGATGCCACTGGCCCACATGATGCGGGCGCGCCGGGCTGCTGTGCCGTTCGCAGCTGTAACACCTGGCGGCGGCATCTTCACCGCGACGAAGTCGTCCAGACCCTTATCGGCCGCGACGTGATCGGCCGCGTCCTTGCCCACGGCGGCCTCCACGATGCGGACGTTCGCAGCGATACCGCGCAACAGATCGGCGATCGTGTCGGCGTGCTTGCGGCCGGCGTCGTCCTTGTCGCCGACGATGATGACGTCGAGGCCGGTCAGCGGTGACCAGTCGGCTAGGTGGGCTTTCCCGGCACCCATCGCCGGGCAGACGGCAGTTCCGTCGATCGCCTCGATGGCTTCGACGTCTTTCTCGCCCTCGACGACGTACACCGTCGGGGACCCGATGATCCGGTCGCCATGAAACAGCGCGCGGCCCTTCTTGTTACCGGACTGCGGGAACGACTTGCCCGGCTTGCGGTGGACGACGCGGCCATCTGGATACCTGTAATTCCTTCTCGGCGCATAGATATCGCGAAGCCCGCTGTCGTCGAACAGGTCGGCCATCCGCATGTTCAACGCGGCCAACACGTCAGACGTGTCGCAGTCTGCGTGACATGTCAGCACCACGCCGTTGCCGTCGTTGCGCGGCCCGATCGACAGCGACGGGCTGCCGTCATCATGCGCGGGACACTGTGCCCGGGCCTTCCGGTCGCCTTGAGGAACGACCTTGAGGCCGCGCTCTGTGAGCGCGGCGGTCAAGCGGTCGAATGCAGTCATCGCGACCACCGCCGGCGTCCGCTGATAGAATGGAAGTGTTGCACTTGGTAGACCCCCGGCGCTGGTGAGCCGGGGGTTTTCTTTTGTCGCACTTAGCTTTTACCCTTCGGGTTTCATGCAGCCCTGGTGTGGCGAATCGCCCTGCGGGGGTTAATGAATTGGGATGGGATAGCCGCGTTACGCGGCGCCACCAACGGGGTGTAGGTGCTGGCGGTGCAGTTCGTCAGCATCGATCCGCAGCAGCCGCGGGCCAAGCCGGTAGCCCGTGAGGTGGCCCGAGGCCAGCCACCGGCGAATGGTGCGAACGTGGACGTCCGCGTACTCGGCCGCAGCTGCGATGGTGATCAGCCTTTTGGGCAGCGCGGCGTTGCGATCTTGGGTTGCGTTCTGTTGTGTGCTCATGTCACTCAATGTATGGCCGAGTTTCGACATGGCCTAACGGAATGCGGTACACACCAAGCACTTTCGGTAGACTGTGCTACCACTGGCGGGGAGTGACGTTTAGCTGCATATGTTTGCATATGCTTGCAATGTCGTGCAGAACGGTTAGCGCGGGCCAGTCCGAGCTAGCCCATCCACTGTGACTAACGTCACAGGCTCTACTGCGTCGCGGCCTTCGACATAGCCTCAGCGATCGCCGCGTCGCGCCCTTCCGCGACGTGTTGGTACCGCAACGCCATTTGGGGAGTTGTGTGCCCGAGGCGGTGCATGAGTTCGGCTGTGGTGGCGCCGGATTGGGCGGCCAGGACAGCGCCGACGTGGCGCAGATCGTGCACGCGCAAGTTCGGCTTACCAATGGCTGCGCGGGCCTTCTCCCAATGGGTCCGGTACTGGTCGGCGCGAAGATGCTCGCCACCATCGCCGGGGAATAGCAGCGCTCTGGCCCCGCGGCCGACGTGATTCTTCAAGTGCTCCTTGAGCATCGGGCGGATATGCGGCGGCACAGCAACATCGCGAACGCCCGCCGCAGTCTTCGGTTCGCCGATGTGAAACGTGCCGGCGCGGTAGGTGACCGCCCGGTGCACGCGCAGCGTGCTGCAGTCGCGGTTCAGGTCGCCCCTGCGCAGCTCCGCGGTCTCCCCCCAGCGCAGGCCGCACCATGCTGCCAGCAGCACACTGGCGCGCAAATGGTCGGGCATCGCCTCGGCTAGTCGCTCTACCTCGGCCGGGGCCAGTAGCGCGATGTTCCGACGGCGCTTCGTCTGCATGGCCGCCCGTATGCGGCAAGGATTGGCGTCGAGCACCTCGTCCTGTACGGCGGTAGAACAGATCGCGTGCAGTAAGGCGTACGCGTGTGCGTTGCGCGTCGGGTGTTCGGAACCGAGCGCAGCGTGCCATTCGCGAACCCTGGCCGGCGTCAGCGCGACCATCTTCAGGTCGCCGAGGTCGGGCAGGATCAACCGCTCGAGCATGGACTCGTAGTGCTGCCGGGTGCGTGGCCGCAACTGCCGCTGCTCGATCCATGCTTGGCCATAGGTGCGCAACGTGACGCCATCGGAGCGCTCGACCGCGCCCCACGTGCCCAGCTCGATCTTGCGGCGCTGAATGTTGAGCCAGCCGATGGCGTCGTCCTCGGTCGCATACGTCCGCGGCGCCTTGTGAACCTTGGCGTCCGGTCCGGTGTATGCCGCCTGCCAACGGCCTGACGGCAGCTTGCGCAACCGCCCGAATCCTCGCCTTTTCCTCGCCACCTTTGCACCCCTTCGTCATCACCCGCGTGCAACTTTCGTGCAATAACAGTGTGCAGCCAAGTCCCAATTGCCCAGTACTGTCACCGCGGTATGAGCATGATAACAGCAGGTGAGGGTGCTAAACCGCAGACAGATGGCCCAGCCCCGCCGGATGATCAATCAGGTTCGAATCCTGCCGGGGGCACCACGTAGATGTAGGTTTTCACCGATGCCGGGCTATTTCCGGGCGTTAAGCCTGATCGCTGGGTGCGCAGTCGCGCCGCCCTACAACCAGAGCGACTAGA
>NZ_JBEFRW010000028.1:0-15098 GCF_053483195.1 Mycolicibacterium sp. XJ2546
GGCCCCACCGGATAGGAACCACGACGGCAGCTAGTGAATATAAGTAGTACTGCGTCGGGGCCGGCCAGATTGCAGTGGTGCCTTACTGAGCGTCGTCGCGCTACACGCGAGGAATGTGTCGGCTATGGAACGCACGTTGGGCATCGGAGCCACGGGGACCGCGCGGCGCGCACGCGATGTTCGGCCCAACATCACACGTAGGACGGTATCGGTCGGTGTCGCCGTGGCGACGTTGGCGGCCACGGTTGCGCTGGCGACGGTTTCGACGGTGTCGCCCGTCGTGCAGCTTTCAGCCGACAAGACCGCGTTGGTCATGGGAGGCGTCACTGTCCCGACACCCGACGAGGCCTACATCGACGCCGTCAAAAACCAATTCATCGTCCCGGCCTATCCCGGCGAGGACATCGACTACGTCGCGGTCACCACGCCGGGGGAGTTATGGCCGGCCACTGGCGTCGCCCGTCTCATCGGGTGGGCGATCGGGGATCCGCGCGTATGGGGACCCGGCGGTTCGGGCTGGCCCGATGAACCGTGGTGGAAACTGTCGGGGCTGTTCGACCTCACCCCCAATCAGTCGGTCACGGCCGGGGTGGCAAGCCTGGAGGCGGCGATGGCCGCGCACGGCAACGACAACCTCGTGATCTACGGCTACTCGCAAAGCGCGACCATCGCGAACATCGTGAAGCGCAGGCTCGCCGCGAAATATCCGGACGGGACCACGGCTCCTGACATCGACTTCGTGTTGGGCGGCGATTCCAACCTGCCCAACGGCGGCCTACATGCCCGGTTCCCCGGCCTCTACATCCCGATCCTCGACTGGACGTTCGACGGGCCCGAGCTGACCGACACCCCGTTCACGACCATCGTCATCACCCGTAAGTACGACGGCTTAGCCGATTTCCCGTTGTATCCGCTCAACATCTTCGCCACGCTGAACGCGCTCATGGGGTTCTTGTACCTGCACACCAATCCGTTCGACGTCAGCCTGCCTGCAGACCCCACGACATCACCGGCCTACCAGGGCACTTCCGGTACCACCAGCTACTACCTGTTCGAGACCGAGAACCTGCCGTTGTTCGAGCCGCTTCGCGATCTCGGGGTGCCGGAGGCGTTGATCGACGTGGTGGAGCCGTTCTTCCGGTTTCTCGTGGAGTTGGGCTATGACCGCACTATCGCCCCGTGGGAGCCCACGCCGGCTCGGCTAATTCCGTTGCTCGACATCGGGGATCTCGCCCAAGGTCTGGCCGACGCGATCGGCGAATGCATCAACAATGCCCTGGCTCTGTTCGGCTTACCGCCGCTGGCGCCTACCTCCACATCGGCCACGACCGCATCTTCAGTCACCCAGGCCGACGACGTCGACGTCTCCCGTCAGTCGACGCCGACGCAAGCGGCTGCCGACAGCGCTGACGCGTGGACCCTCACCGCAACCTTGCCGGTGGGCGAAACCGCCACGGAGTCAAGCGCTGCCACGGAACCGGTGACCCAAACCGATCCGGGAACGCAGACCGCGACCGAAACTGACGGGCCGACAGCGTCGCCGGACATCGAGACCACCAACGCGACGTCGGAGGAACCCAGTGTCCAAGACCCGCAAGCCGGGTCGACCCCTGAGGATCCGGTCACGGAAACCCCCGAGTCGGAATCAGAGGCGGACGAAACTGACGTGAGCGAATCGCTTGGGACCGACCAGCAGCCGACGGCAACTACCGCGGACGACCAATCGTCCTCGACTGCGGCGGCCTCGACCGGCGGCTCATCGGGCGGCGACGACGCTGCCTCCTAATGGTTCGCCGCCACGGCCATCTGCTCGGCCCACGCGGTGTGTCCTTCGTAGCCAAGCGATTCCGCGGCGGCGCGGTAGCGGCCCGCCAGATCGTGATACAAGGATCTGTCGCCGCGCGCGCCGGCGACTAGCGCACGCAGCTTCAAGAGCATGACCTCGCGGATGGCCGACCCGGGGTCGGACCAGAAGTCGGCCATCCGGTCGATTGCCTCTTCGGCCTCGCCCAGATCGTCCTCGCGGCCGCGCTCGAGCAGCGTCTCCACCAAAACGCCGGTGGCCCAAGCACCATAGAAAACATTCTCGGCCCTGCGCAGCTCGTCGACGGCGCAGCGCATCAGCTCAACCGCGACATCGCAGTCGCCATGCCCGAAAGCTTCACGCGCAGCCCACACGTCGGTGACCGGGATGAGAAAGAGCGCCCGCTTGCGTAGCCACAGCTCGCGGGTCTGCATCATCAGCTCCAGCCCGCGGCGTCGGTCGGCCGCGACATCCCGGTTCAGCAGTCCGACGGCCAGCGTGTACGCGGCCAAGCCCACCGCGCGGTCATTGCTGGCGCTTTGGGCGCGCTGCAGCGCATCCTCACTCGCGCGCACCACGGAGTCATGGGCCCGAAGTACGCCGTACTGCAACGCGAATCCGTAGGTCCAGGCGATGGCGCCGGAGAGTGTCTCGGCGTTGCTGCGCCGGGCCATCGCGACGGCGTCGTGGAAGTCCTGGTTCCATCCGCCGCGGCCCAGCCACCAGCGTGCGGTGCCGCGCCACCCCAGCGCGAGTGCCAACGGTGATGTCACGCCGAATCCGGCGCCCTTGCTCTGTTCGCCAGCCGCCAGGTCGACGATGCGCTGTGACCATCGCAGGATCTCGCCGAAGGCTCCGACGCCGAGCCAATTGACGAAGGCTATGGCCGCCAACCCCATGACCGGGCCCGGATCGCCGATCGAGTCCAGTAAGGCCATCTGCTCGGACGACAGCAGCGCCGCCTCACGCGTGCTTCCGGTGTAGCAGAGTTCGGTGGCCGGTCCGCTCATGCCGATGGCCAGCGAGGCCATGTCCCCGGCCGCGTGGCACAACTGCTGTAGCTCGGCGAAACGGCCCCGGCTCTGCTCGACAGCGCGAGCTTGAAAGTCAGTGGCGCACAGCATCGTACGCGGAGCGATGCGCATCGACAGCTGCTTGGGGTCGTCGTAAGGTAGCCGGTCGGCGATACAACGGGCCCGCTCCCAACTGTTGCGGGCAGCGGCGAGGTCGCGGTTGGTGTACCACGCTCCCGCGCGCATATGCCAGCCGTACGCGTCGTGCAGATCACCGGCGGCCTCGCGGTGTTCGGCGATCAATGCCGCCGTTTCGTCTGTCGAGGCAGAGCTGCGGGCCTCGATGACGGCGGCCAGCCGCCGATGCAGTTCGGCGCGGTGGGATTTCAACTGGGATTCGTACGCCACTGCGCGGATCAGGGGATGGCGGAAGGCGTACTCGGCCGGCCGGTCCGACTGCAACTGGTCGATCAGTTCCACGCCGATCAACTCGTCGACCGCCGCGTCGATGCCCAGTGCCGTCAGCAGCCCGGTGTCGAAGCGGGCGCCGATCACCGACCCGGCGGTCAACGTTTGTTTGGCTTGACGGCTGAGCCGGTCGATGCGCGCCTCGATGGCCGCCTGCACCGTCGCCGGTACAGCGACGTCCTCGGTGTGTGCATCGCACACATAGGCGCCGCGCTCACCGTGCAGCACCCCGCGCTGAGCCAACTCCCGGACCATCTCCTCGGCGAAGAATGGATTTCCCGCGGCTCGCTCAGCGATGGCCGTGGACAGCTGCGCGACCGACGAATGCGAGCCCAGCAGCTCACTGAGCAGCGTCGCGGTGTCGGAATCATCCAGCGGGCCGAGGTGTATTTGCTGGGCTCCAGGCATCTGCGTCAGCGCGCCACGGTACTCGGGGCGATAGGTGATCAGCACGGTCGAGGAGGTGCGCGGGATCACCGCGAGGAAGTCGGCGATCAGCGATTCGCTGACGGTGTCGATCCAGTGCGCGTCTTCGATGATGTACAGCGCCGGTTCGGTGCGGGCCAACGATGCAGCGTTGATGAGCGCGGTCAACCGGCGTCGGCGCGTGTCCGCGTCGATTGCGGTCGGCATGCTGTCCGGTTCGGCGATGCCCAGAAGGTCGTCGAGCAGCAGCAGATCCTGCGGGTCGGCATCGGGAAGTTGCGCGCGCACCCGGACGCGGGCGGCCCCGTCGTCGAGTTCGGTCACGCCGATGCCGGCCCGCAGCAGCGCTGTCACCGCGTGGAAGGCGATGTCGCTGGTATGCGATTCGCAAAAGGTCCAGCACACCTCGGCGCCGTGACCGGCCGCGGCCGCTGCCGCCTCGCGGGCCAGACGGCTCTTGCCGATGCCCGGCGGGCCCACGACATTCACCACACCACCGTGGCCGTCGACCCCGCGCTGCACTGCGGAGTCGACGGTCGCCATTTCCGGGCGCCGACCGACTAGGGCCGCCTCGGTGCGCACGGTCGGGCACCGTCGCGCCCCGATCGCGAGCAACCGGCGCGCCGGCACGGCGTCGTCGAACCCCTTGACCCGCACCCACTGCGGCTCTGACAGCACGACGCGGTCCTCGACCAGTTGGGCCGTCGACTCCGAGAGCATCACCCCGCCAGCGGGTGCCACCGATTCCATCCGCTGGGCAAAGCCGACGTGGTGTCCGGTGGCCGCATAGCCCAGCGACCCCGAACCGATGTCACCGGCGATCACCTGACCCGAGTTCAACCCCACCCGCACCCGCAGCGCCACGCCGTCGTGGCGTGCTACCTCGGAGGCCAATTGCTGCACCTCGTCCTGAATGGCCAAGGCGGCCGCGCATGCTCGAAAGGCGTGGTCTTCCAGGGCTGTTGGGGCACCGAAGATCGCCATCACGCCGTCGCCGTTGTAATCCACGGTGCCGCCATAGCGGCGCACCAACGCTGCCGAACGCTCCACCAGCTCGGTGATGACCTCGCGCAACCGTTCCATCTCGAGGTTGGCTGCGATGTCCAGTGAGCGCACCACGTCGGCGAACAACACCGTCACCTGTTTGTACTCGGGCGACTGGGCGGCCTGGGTGAGTCGCGCACCGCATTCGCTGCAGAACTTGACCGCGGATGCAGAACGCGCGCCGCAGGAACCGCAGATCAGATCCGCGGTCGGTCCACTGCCACCACCCCGGCGGGCGTCCACGCCGTTTATCGTTTCACCGGTGGTCGGTGATGTCCGGCATATCGCCTGGATGCCGTTGCGGCGTTCGAATCCCCTTAGCTCCACTTAGACGCCGCAGGTTGCGGTTACGCCCACCTTATGTGGGGAAACAGTGGATCAATGCCCGACGACGACATACCCCCGCCTGCGAACGCGGCGCCAGGACCGCGCGGCGACTCGCTCGGGGTGGTCTACGACGTCGACGGGGTTCTCCGGATCGCGCACCCGCTTCGGCTATTGCGTCGGTTTGAGGCGTTACTGGCCCGCAGGCCCGGTGACCGACGGTCGCTGCTGGGCATGCCGGATCTGCTGCGCAGCCTCGCCGAGGCCGCACCCGGCACCCCGGTGTTCTACCTGACTGCCGTTCCAAGCAGGTTCGCCCGCCCTGTCTTACGTTTCTTGCAGCGCGATGGCTACCCGGCGGGCAGCGCACTCATGTCCGAGCACGAGTTCGCGCCGGCCGGTCAAGGGGGCAAACGCGCCGTGCTTGCCCGGCTGGCCGAGCAACATCCCGACCTGAGGTGGGTGCTGGTGGGCGACGACGGAGGCCATGACCCGAAGCTCTTCAGCGACTTCGTTCAACGTCATCCGGGCCGGGTGGCAGCTATTGCATTGCGCCAGACAATGAATCGGCCTCAACCAGTGTTCGACGCCACCATCGTCGCAGCGCCCAACGGCCAAGAAATGTTGCCGCAGCTCCGAAAGATTCTCGGGCTTGGCCAATCCCGCGAGCCCGCGGTCGACGACTGGTTCCTCACCGGCAGCGAACGCGGTAACCCCGCGGCGCAGGTGCGTGCATGGACAGCCGACAACTCGGCCCGCCCGCTCGTGCACGGACAGCCCTACTTCTCCGTCCTCACCGACGCCCTGGCCTCGACGGCAGAAGGCGATCCGGTGCTCTTCACGGGCTGGCGCGCCGACCGCGAACAATTGCTCGGCGACCATGGACCGACGGCCGCCGAGGCGCTCGGAGGCGCCGCGCGACGCGGTGCGCTGGTGCGTGGTCTGCTGTGGCGCTCGCACATGAACCTTTTCGGCTACCACTTCGAACAGAATCGAACCTTCGCCGCCGATGTCGGCCGTGCGGGTGCCGAGGTGCTGCTCGACCAGCGAATCCGTGCTTTGGGCAGCCACCACCAGAAGTGCGTGGTCATCCGCCACCCTGGGTGCCCGCGCGATGACGTGGCATTCGTCGGCGGGATCGATCTGAGCCGCGGCAGCCGCGACGACATCGAACACCAGGGTGACCCGCAATCGGTTTCGTCGGACGAGGAGTACGGCGAAACTCCTGCGCGCCACGACATCCAACTCGAGCTGCGCGGTCCGGTGGTACGCGACCTGGAGGATGCCTTTCGGGAACGGTGGGAGGACCCGGCGCGACTGGCGCGACTGCCCTGGCACGTCGTCCCCGACCGGATCCGCGGCCTGCCCAGAACGGCGTCGCCACTGCCCGCCCCGACGCCGTATCCGCCTGCTGCCGGACACTGCGCGGTGCAGATTCTCCGGACTTATCCTCGACGCCGGCCCCCATACCCATTCGCTCCGCTGGGGGAGCGCAGCGTCGCCCGCGCCTACGCGAAAGCGCTGAGCCGGGCTCAGCGGCTGGTGTATCTGGAGGACCAGTACCTGTGGTCGGTCGACATCGCGCGCATCTTCGCCGCTGCGCTGCGGCGCGCACCGGGGCTGCGGCTCATCGCGGTCGTCCCACGCCGGATCGACCAGAAGGTGGCGCGGCGAGCCGCCAAGTTCGGTCAGAGCGAGGCCATCGCGATGGTGCGCGCGGCCGGCGGCGACCGCGTGCAGATCTTCGACATCGAAAATTGCCAGGGCCGGCCGGTGTACGTGCACGCCAAGGTGTGCATCATCGACGACGTGTGGGCGGCCGTGGGCAGCAGTAACTTGAACAACCGGTCCTGGACTCACGACTCGGAGTTGACTGCGGCTGTCCTTGACGACGACCGCGATCTGCGCCCGCCGACCGATCCGGCCGAATTAGGTGACGGTGCACGCAGATTCGCCCGTCAGTTACGGCTCGACCTCATGCGCGAACATCTCGACATCGAGCCCGGCGCCGACACCGACCTTCTCGAACCCGATGCCGCCGTGGCGATCGCGCGTCGGCGAGCCGCTGCTCTCGACGCCTGGTACACCGGCGGCTGTGACGGGTCGCGGCCGCCCGGCCGGTTCCGCGCCCACGCGCCCGATCGCGAGCAAGAACCGCCCGGGTCCCTGCGCCGCTGGTTCACCGTGCCCGGCTACCGGTTCGTCCTCGACCCCGACGGTCGCCCACTGGGGATGCGGCTGCGCCGCTCCTACTGACCCTGCCGGTATCGGACTTCCCGAGTACCGAAAAGGTTCAAGCCGAACGGCGCCGCGTCCTCGCCGAGCTCGGTGTCGACGAGTTTCACGAGCAACCGGATGCGCCCTACCACCCGGCGTTGCGGGCCAAGTCGATGGCGTACTGGTTCACGAAACGACCCGCCGGCGGGGCGCCGTTTCGGCACGCGCCGTCGGATTCACCGGGGCGTTTGATCCACAGATAGGCGTCGACCTGTGGGCTCGCGGTCTGGGTGGTCGGCCGCGCACCGAGCGCACGCCCCTGCGGGTTGCACCAGTACAACTCCTCGTCGGTGGGGCCGGCGCCGTTGCGCGAGGTGTCGATGACGTAGTGGGCGCCGTTGGTGAGCCCGGAGATCGCGTTGCCGTACCCGATCGACTCCTCGGTGGTGAAGAAGTTCGCGGTGTTGAGGCTGAAGCCACGCGCCTTGGCCACACCCACCTCGTTGAGCCGGGCGGCCATGTCCTCCACACCCACCCAGCGCGGATGTCCGGCGTCCACGTACACCGCGGTGCCCGGATTGCGGGTCAGCGTGTCGACGGCGTAGCGCATCAGGTCGAAGCGTTCCTGACGCTGCTCTGCCGACAGACAGTCAGCCATGGCCAGTGCATCGGGCTCGAGGATGACAGCCGCCGGGCCCGACCCGATGGCGGCCGCGACCCCGTCGATCCAGCCCCGGTAGGCGCCGGCCGACCCGAACCCGCCGGCGGCGTAGCTGCCGCAGTCGCGGTTGGGGATTCCGTACAGCGCCAGGATCGGCATGGTGCCGGCGGCTTGCGCGTCGGCGATGTACTTCGCGTCCACCGCGGGGGTGGACAGATGGTCCATCCAGTAGGCCGTGGGCGTGTCGGCGATCGCGTTGAGCACGGGGCTCGGCGGATCGACGCCGTCTGCAGCGGCCCTGGCCTTCGACCGGGGATTGACATAGAACGGCATTCCGGCCAACGGGTTTGCCTCGGCGGCGAGGCGAACCTGCGGGACAGGGTTGATCAGCACCGGATCGGCTACAAGACCCATACCGGCAACCGCGGCAAAGGTGAGGAAGGGAACGGTCCAGCGAGCGAAGGACATCACCTGGAAGAAAATAGAGCCTCAGCGCGACAAAGCGCCAATCGGCGGCTGCTGCAGCGCGCAGGCTTCCTGAAGCCCGCGGGTCGCCAGCGCGTCGGCCAGTTCGTTGTCGGTGACACCGGCGTGGCCCTTCACCCAGAACCACTCGACGCGATGCCGCGCGCACGCCGCTTGCAGCCGCTGCCACAAATCGACGTTCTTCACCGGCTGCTTGGCCGCCGTCAGCCACCCGTTGCGCTCCCAACCCAGCACCCACTTCGTGATGCCGTTGCGCACATAGGTGCTGTCGGTGTGGATGCGCACCGCCACCGGTCGGGTCAGCGCCTCCAACGCCATAATCGGCGCCATCAGCTCCATCCGGTTATTACTGGTCTGACCGGGCTCACCGCCGTACATCTCGCGGATGTGTTGGCGGTGCCGCAGCACCGCGCCCCAGCCGCCGGGACCGGGGTTGGGCCGGCACCCGCCGTCGGTGTGGATGAGCACTGGGTCCTCGGTGGACTCGACCATCCGCCGAGAATAGGCACCGCGCCGGGCAATTGGATCTGCGACACACGGCCGCCGACAAAGCTGGATTATCGTGACCGCCGTGAGTAGTCAGCGAGTACCCGGCGGGGTGGTCCACAAGTTGCCCGCGGATCTGCGGACGGCGTTGGTCGCCAACGACACGGCGCTAACCGCGTGGAAGGACATCACCCCGCTGGCGCGCAACGAGTTCATCTGCTGGGTCGAGGACGCCAAGCAAGCGGCGACTCGCGAACGCCGCATCCGGCGCACCCAGGAGGAGTTGGAAGAGGGGATGCGTCGGCCATGCTGCTGGCCGGGCTGCAAACACCGGGAACGCAACGGCAGACCCTAGTGCCCGTATGCCGGTGCGGCCTGCACGTGGGGGGCCGCCGCTTCCAGTAGGGCGGTCCGATCACCGGTGAGCGGGGGATAGATGCGCTCGCGGTTGATCGTGTTCTTGGTCGCCTTGGCCGCTGCACCGGTGGCGACCACCTGCCGGTCCCAGCCTTCGGTGTAGACCGCTCCGGCGGCGCCGAGATCGAGAACCGTGACGTACCACGGGATTCGCAGCGCCAGCTGGGGTGCGTCGAGCAGGTCGCCGATCACGTTGTGACCGGCGTAGCGGCCCATCGGTCGGCTGTGCTGGCACGACATCACCGAAACGTGTTCGTCGTCCATCCGGGCCGCCGCCACATCGCCTGCGGCGAAGACGCCGGCGACATCGTGCACGCGCAGGTATTCGTCGACGGGTAGGCGGCCCAGCCTGTCGCACGGCACCCCGAGTTGTGCGGTCAACGGGTTCGCGCGCATCCCGGCGCACCACACCACGGTGGCTGCCGGGATGACCTCGCCCGACGACAACGTCACACCGGATTCGTCGACGGCGCTGACGCCGACGCCGGTGACGGCTTCGACGCCGTTGTGCGCCAACGCATTCTCGATGACCGGGCGAGCCGAGTCGCCCATGTCGGAACCGACCCGCGGGTTGCGGTCGACGAGGACCACCCGCGGCGCGGCGGCCGGTCCGAGCGCATCGGCCAGCATCGACGGCAACTCGCTGGCGGTTTCGATGCCGGTGAGACCGGCGCCGACGACCACCGCCGTGGCGGTCGCCAGCCCTGATCCGCGCCGGGTCAGACCCTGCAGGTTCGCATGCAGCTTCGTCGCGCCGTCGTAGGTGTCGACGTCGTAGCCGAACTCGGCCAGCCCGGGCAGATTCGGTTTGACCACCTGGCTGCCCACCGCCAGCACGAGACGGTCGTAGCCGAGCGTCGCTCCGTCGGCGGTGCTGACCGTGGCCGCCGACGCATTGATCCCGGTCACCTCGGCCGAGATATGGCCGACGCCGGCGGGCTCGAGCAGCTGCGGCAGCGGGATCCGGCAGGCACTCAGATCGGCCTCGTAGTTGCGGACCCGGATGTCGTGAAACGGTTGGGCGCTGACGACGGTGACGTCGACGTCGCCGCGGGGCACCTCGAGCTCCTCGAGTCGCCGCGCGGCACCCAGCGCCGCCCACAGGCCGGCGAATCCAGATCCCAGAACGAGAACTCGTTTCGCGCTCATCGCGACGAATTCTGCATCAGGTCCCCGCGTCCGCACCTGCTGAATTCGTAAGCTGGCGTCGAACTGGCGCGCCCGACCGTACGCGGCCATTCGTAGTGGATTGGTGCAGTTGTCGGCCTCTGTATGCGACAATGGCGACCGACTATTCGCGGGCGGGGGCTTGCTGGACGGAGGCGATCATCCCTACGTCAGTTTTGCGCATCTCAGCGGGCGTGTGCACGCTCACGTTAGGCCTGTTCATCGGTAGTGCCGGCGCGGTTGCCACGGCCGACTCCGAGTCGGGCAGTTCCTCGACGTCCAGCCAACGCACCTCATCTGCCAGCCAGAGTTCTGAGTCGGCCGGCGGGGCGTCCGACGATACGGACAGCAGCCCGACGACCACCACGAGTACGACGACAGTGCAGCAGGCCGGCGATGACGACGACTCAGCTGTCAGCCGTCCGTTCGGGCAGGTCAGGCAGCGGATCACCGCGTTCTTCAATGACCTCGGGATCGCGAACGACGCCGACGACAACTCGGCCGTCGTCCTCCCGGATCTGGCGGGAACCGAAGAGGAGCTTGTCGAGGAGACGACCACCCCCGCCGATGAGCTGGCCGTGACCACGCCGGCGACGACCACGCCGGCGACGACCACCCCGGCGACGACCACCCCGGCTGCCGCGTCCACCGAACCCACACCGACCACGCCCGCGTCGTCGTCGACGTCGTCGGGTTGGCGCGGCGCGGTGCAGGCGGCGCTGACCCGCACACCCGCAGCGCCGCAGAGCACACCGGACAGGTTCTCGCCCTACTACAGCGCACAGTTCCTCGAGGCCATCGAGCCGATCACCAACGCGTTCACCACGGTGGTGCAGGTGATGGAGACGGTGCCGCGCACCCTGGCAGCACTGCCGACGTCGAAGACGCCGATCACCGACGTCATCACCTCGGTGCAGTACATGCTCACCACGGTCGCCGATGCCATCGTGCCGATCGTGTACGTGCCGTCGAACCTGTATTCGCTGATGGTCACCATGCCGCCGGTGGAACCGCCGACCTTCATCGGGGGCGTCGCTTCGCAGCGTCCGACGCTGGTGCCCGCCGAGGAGCCCGCGCTGTTCGGGCCGCAGGTGTCGCAGGTGCCGTCTGTGGGGCCCGCCGGTGCGTCGCTGTTCGGCGCCATGACCCCGCGCGCCGCGCTGGGAACCGTCATCAGCAACGGTCTGAACAAGCCGCTTTCGGTTGCCGGGACGGTGCCGTCGGCGCCCGAGACCGCCGGCCCGCCCGCCGCCAAGTCGTTCCTGGATCACGTCGTCAGCGCCGTTCTAGTGCCCGCCTCGTTGACGGCGCTGGCCGCGTTGGCGCTGCCGGGTGTCGCGGGTCTGCTGATCATCGTGGCGGCCGGTGTTCGGCTGGGGTACCGCCAGGCCAGGGCGGCGTTCGTGGTGCGGTCGAGCGCTATCGCGCGGTTCGCCGGGCCGGGACCGCTTGGCGTCGTCCGCTCCGGCTCGCTGATCGCCTTCCGGCAGCGCGCCAGGGGCCCGCGCACCGCACGCGCGGTTTGCCCCCAGGCCACACGCACCGTGCGCAAGCTGGAGGAAGTCGCTTAGCGCTTCGGGTGCGTTGCCGTCAGGTGCCCGCGCGGGTGTGCGCCGCGGCCAATGCCGCGTCGATCCCCTTCCACGTCCGCTGCACGATCTCCGACACCGGCAGCAGCTCGAGGCTGGCCAGACTTGTACCCGCCGCCCTCCACGCCTTCGACCACCAACGCGTCCACGCCGGCGTCGGCGGCTGCGCCAACTGCTGGCGGTTTTAACATTGAGTGCTCTATCATTTGCGCATCCGGCCGTGTCGAAGAGAGGGCGCCGATGGCCAAGCCGCCGTTGTCGATGAAACCGACCGGATGGTTTCAGGTCGCGTGGTCGGCCGAGATCCAGCCCGGCGAGGTGCGGCGGATGAAGTACTTCGACCGCGAGATTATCGGCTGGCGCACTGCGTCCGGTGAAGCCGTCGTGATGGACGCCTACTGCGAGCACCTCGGCGCCCACCTGGGCTACGGGGGCCATGTGGAGGGCGACGTCATCCAGTGCCCCTTCCACGGTTGGCAGTGGAATACCGAGGGACGCAACCTCTGCATCCCGTATGAGAGCCGGCCGAACCGCGGCAGGCGCATCCGCACCTATCCGGTCGTCGAGCGCAACGAGTCGATCTACCTGTGGCACGACATCGAAGGCCGTGCACCGTTTTTCGATGCTCCCGACGTGTTCGCGAGCTTCGCCGACGGCAGCAGCGCCGACGACTACTACCCGCAGATGACCTTGTTTCGCGAAGGCTTGGAACTGCATCCGCAATACGTGCTCGAAAACGGCGTGGACTTTGCGCATTTCAAGTATGTGCACAAGACGCCCATCGTGCCGGTGTTCACCCGCCACGATTTCGACCAGCCGGTGTCGTTCGTCGACTTCACCATCACCTTCGAGGGTGACGAGAACCAGTCGATCGACGACGTCAAGAGCGGCGTCGAGGCGATCAACGGCGGTTTGGGCATCGCGGTCACCAAGAGCTGGGGCATGGTGGACAACCGGACCATCTCGGCGGTCACCCCCGTCGACGATCGCACCGCCGACGTGCGGTTCATGGTCTACATCGGCCGTCCGAAGGGTGGGGCAGTGCGGGACCCGGCGCGCGCAGAGGCCAAGGCGCGCCAGTTCGGTGAGGAAGTCATCCGGCAGTTCACCCAGGACATCCACATTTGGTCGCACCAACGGTATTCCGATCCGCCGGCGCTCGCCGGCTCCGAATACGAGGGGTTCACCGCGATCCGTAAGTGGGCAACCCAGTTTTATCCTGACGGGCTCGGCGGCTCGGCCGCCGAGCTGCCGACACCTGAGAAAGGCTGAACGCATGAGCCCACGCCCAATTCGCGTCTTCCAAGTCGCCACCGGCAACCTCGGCACCGAGATGATCAAGCGGATCGGCGCCCATTCCGATCTTGAGCTTGTCGGATTGCATTGCTACACCGCCGAAAAGGTCGGCCGCGACGCCGGCGCCATTGTTGGAATCGACCACGTCGGTGTCACCGCCACCGGCACGGTCGAGGAGATCATCGCGGCCAAGCCCGACGTGTTGACCTTCCACGGGGTGTTCCCGGACGAAGACTTGTACATCAAGGTCCTCGAGGCGGGCATCGACATCGTCACCACCGCCGACTGGATCACCGGCTGGCACCGCGACACCAACCATCCGCACCCGTCGGGTAAGCCGGTGTCGCAGTTGCTGCAGGCGGCATGTGAGAAGGGCGGTTCGACGTTCTACGGCACCGGGATGAACCCCGGCCTCAACCAGATCCTGGGTGTGGTGTGTTCGGCCGACGTCGCCGAGATCGAGAACGTCACGACGATCGAGTCCGTCGACGTGTCCTGTCATCACTCGAAGGACACCTGGATCGAGGTGGGCTATGGCAGGCCCGTCGACGATCCCGAGATCCCCGGCATGCTCGAGAAGTACACCCGCGTCTTCGCCGACAGCGTGCTGATGATGGCTGACTGCTTCGACCTCGAACTCGACGAGGTCAAGTTCTCCTACGAGTTAGGCGCTTGCACAAAGGATGTCGACCTCGGTTGGTACCAGCTGCCGAAGGGGTCGCTGGGCGGCAACTACATCAAGTACCAGGGCATGGTGGACGGCGTGCCGCGGGTCGAGACTCATCTGGAGTGGCAGATGACCCCGCACACCGATCCGCACTGGGACATCCAGGGCTGCTACATCACCCACATCAAGGGTGATCCGTGCATCTACAACAAGCACATGATTTTCCCGAAACCCGGTGTCGACCTGTCCGATCCATCGAACTTCGCCTCGATCGGCATGACGGTGACCGGTATGCCTGCGCTGCACGCGATCCGCTCGGTCATCGACGCGCCGCCGGGGATTCTCACCAGCGCCGACGTCCCTCTGCGCGGCTTCGCCGGGCGGTTCAAGAAATAGCGGTGGACGCGACCCGGGCGGGCAACGTTGCCCCGCGCCGTCCCGCCAACGGCAAGCAACAACGGGCGGACCGCACCCGCGCGATGGTCGTCGACGAGACCGTTCGGTGCGTGCTCGACGAGGGGTTCGGCGCGGCGAGCGCCAAGCACATCACCGAGCGCGCCGGCGTGACGTGGGGCGTCATCCAGTACCATTTCGGCGACCGCGACGGCTTGCTGATGGCCGTCGTCGACGAGGGGTTCGCGCAGTTGCAGTCCTGTCTGGCCGGCCTACAACCCCGGCTGGGTGCGCACGCCGGCCGGCAGCGCGCCGAGATGGTGATCAATGCGGTGGCAGAGGCCTTCTTGAGCCCCACATCGGTTGCCGCCCTTGAGATCCTGATCGCGACCCGCACGAGCCGCACCGATGCGCAGCAACGCCATCTCGCTGAGCTGTTCTCCGCCCTGACCCGGCTCGGCCGCTACGTCACCGAAGGTCTTGACGAGGCGCACGCCGACGCCGTGGGCAACCTGATGTGGACCACGCTGATGGGGGCGATGATGGCCAAGATGACGGTCTCCGAACCGATCGACGTCGGTCGCGAATTGCGGGCGCTGACCGATGTCGTCACCGCCTACATCGACCAGCAGCTGCGGGT
>NZ_JBEFRW010000029.1:0-12232 GCF_053483195.1 Mycolicibacterium sp. XJ2546
TCCGGGGACCGGGATACCTGCTCGGCGAACGACTCCGGAATCGACGTCAGCGCCGGGACCGGCGCGGTCAACGCCGCACGGTTACCCCACTCATCGAGGTCTTCGAGTTCGTCTTCATCGTCGAGATCCATCGACAACAGCCGACGGGAGGCATCGGCGGTCACGGTTTCCGCACCGAATCGCCGGTCATGGCCGCCAGCACCCGCTGGAACCGGCGCATGATCTTGCGGACGCGGTTGGCGTCGAACACGTCGGTGTCGAACTCGACGCGCAGTACCAGTTCCTCGCCGGGCATGGCCTGCAACGTCAGCGGGTAGTGGTTGTACTCACGGCCGTCGACCTTGGTGATGGCCAACCCGTTGGTGGTGTGCATCGCGGCGGTGTTCACGGGATAGTTCTGGAAGACGAACAGGGTGTCGAAAAGTTGGTCGTGGCCGGCGACGCGGTGAATCTCGTTGAGCGCCAGGTGCTGATGGTCCAGGGTGTCCATGTGGCAGCGCTGCAGATCGCTGAGCAGGTCGGCGATCGTGGTGTCCGGGGTGATGGTGGCCCGGATCGGCACCGTGTTGATCAGCAGGCCGACCATCGACTCTGCACCGGCCACCTCGGCTGACCGCCCCGAGACCGCGACGCCGAACGTGACGTCGTGCTGGCCGGTCAACCATGTCAGCAGTTGCGCCCACGCGGCTTGCAGCACAGTGTTGACGGTGGTCTGGCAGCTGCGGGCCAACTCGTTGATGGCCTGGGTGGTTTCGGCGGGCACGTGGAACGACTCGGTGGCGCGCCGGCCTGGTTTGGTCCGGCCCCTTGGCGCCACCAGTGTGGGCGTCTCGAACCCGGCAAGGACTTCGCCCCAGGCGGCGTGAGCGGCTTCGACGTCGCGCTCGGCCAGCCAGGTGACGAATCTGCGGTAGGACCCCGCGGACGGGAGATGCTGCCCGTAGTAGCTGGCGAAGATCTCCTGCAACAGGATCGGCAGCGACCACCCGTCGAGCACAATGTGGTGGTAGGTCATCACGAACCGGTGCTCGTTGTCGGCGGTGCGGATCAGCGCGGCGCGGAACGCCGACTGTTGGTTCAGGTCACACACCGCGGCACGTTCGGCGGCGCACAGCCGCTGCATCTGCTCGTCGACGTCGCCGAATTCCGGTTCGTCCGTGGCGATCTCGAGGTACTGCCACGGGATGTTCGGTTCGGCCGGGATGACCTGCACCGGTTCTTCGAACTGTTGGTTGAACCGGGCTGCCAGGTTGGGGTGGCGGTTGACCACCGTTTGCACCGCACCCTGTAGCCGCTCGGCGTTCAGCGGGCCGGTGACCGTGATGTCGAGCTGCATGGCGTAGACGTCGTCGACGTCGTGGCCGCTGGTGGCGTTGGCGTGGAACAGCAGCCCCTGCTGCAGTGGGGTCAGGGGCAGCACGTCGGCGATGCGCTGCTGTTCGCTGAGCTCGTCGATCTCCTCCTGGGTGAGACGTGCGGGCGCGATGTCGGAGGGTGTGAGGCCGCCGCCGCCGCGCCGGACGTGGGCGGCGATACCGCTCAGCGCGTCGAACCACAGTTGGGACAGTTGGCTGACCTGTGTCTCGTCCAGTACGGAGGGGGCCCACGTCCATGTTGCGTACAGTTGCGGGCCGTCGTCGGTGTCGACGGTGCTGGCGTTGAGTTCGACGGTGTGCTCCAACGGCATTGGGATCGCCGCGGCGGCGGCGCTGAGCGCGGCACCGTCCTGGCTGACCTGCCAGAGTTCCGCGGTCGAGTCCGCCGCGGCGGCCCCCATCCTGCCGAGGTAGTTGAATCCGATGGTCGGGTCGGATCCGCTCAGCCCGGCGTCGGGGTTCAGATAGCGCAACAGCCCGTACGTCAAACCGTCTGGGAGGGAGCGCAGTTGCTCCTTGGCCTTCTTGATCACAGCGTCGAGCGCAGCGTCACCGGACACCACCTGCGCCCAGGACAGCCCGCCGATAGTCATCGCCACCGGATACTTGGTGGTGAACCAGCCCACGGTGCGGGACAGGTCGACGTCGGATGCGATGTCTTCGTTCCGGCCGTGGCCTTCGACGTCGATGGCGATCGACGCGGTGGTGTCCAGCAACTGCGTCAGCGCCAGCCCGTAGGCGATCAGCAGGATGTCTTGCACCCCGGCGCGGTACGCCGCCGGAACCTCGCCGAGCAACGCGCGTGTCGTCTCTGCGTCCAGCGCGGCCGTGAGGTGCCCGGCGGTGGCGTAGGTGTCCAGGGCGGGTTGTGCCGCAGGCATCCGGGACGGCAGATCCAGCACTTCGCGCCAGTTGTCGGCCTGCGCCACCACGGTCGTGTCGTGGGCGTAATCGCCCAGCAGCGCCGACCACCGCGCGAACGAGGTGCCCGTCGGCGGCAATGCCACAGCTTCGCCGTTGCGGTGCTGTGCCCACGCGATGTTGAGGTCCTCCAGCAGGATTCGCCACGACACCGCGTCGACGGCGAGGTGGTGGACGATCAACGCGAGCTGGCCGGTGGTGCGCACCCACAGGGCGCTGACCATCACCCCGTCCGCGGGGTTCAGCCGCGACCGCGCCGCCACCAACGCCTCGTCGGTCAACGCGTCCACCGAATGCACGCACTCGTCGGCGTGCACCGAATCAGGTTCGGGCACAGTCAAAGACCAGCTGTCGGCGCCGTCGTTCTCAACCCGCAGCCGCAGCATGGCATGCCGGTCCAGCAGCGCAGCCAGCACCACCCGTACCTCTGCCTCGGTGACCCCGGCCGGGGCTTGGACCACCACGGTCTGGTTGAACTCCTCGATTGCGCCGCCGCGGGTCTGCACCTCACGCAGCCACCGCATGATCGGGGTCGCGGTCACCGGGCCGGTGCCTTCGTCGGTCGGTCCGCCCTGTCCACTGCTGACGTCGACCACCTGGGCCAGCCGGGCCACGGTCTGCTCGACGAAAATGTCACGGGGCCGGCACATCACACCGGACGCCCGGGCCCGCGCCACCACCTGCATCGAGAGAATGCTGTCGCCGCCGAGGTCGAAGAACGGGTCGTCGACGCCGACCTGCTCCAGGCCCAGCACCTGGGCGTAGATCCCGGCCAAAATCTCCTCGATCGCGTTCGCGGGCGACCGGTACCGGCCGACGTCACCGTAGTCGGGGGCGGGCAGGGCCCGGGTGTCGAGCTTGCCGTTGACCGTCAGCGGCAACGCGTCCAGCACCACCACCGCGGCCGGCACCATGTACGGCGGCAGCCGGTCGGCCAACGCATTTCGCGCCGCCGCCGGATCCACGCCGCCGGGCGTGGTTTCGGTGACGTAGCCGACTAGGCGTTTGGTGCCCGGATGGTCCTCGCGGGTGATCACCACCGCCTGCTCTACACCGTCGAGTGCGGCCAGCGCGGTATGAATTTCGCCGAGTTCGATGCGGTAGCCGCGAATCTTGACCTGATCGTCGGCGCGGCCCAGGTACTGCAGCTGACCGTCGGGTCGCCAGCTCACCAGATCGCCGGTGCGATACATGCGTGTTCCGGCCACCCCCGGCCCGCCGAACGGGCACGCGACGAACCGCGACGCGGTCAAACCCGACCGTCCGAGGTATCCGCACGCCACACCGTCACCGGCCACGTACAGCTCGCCGACGACGCCGGCGGGGACCGGCCGCAGCCACTCGTCGAGCACGAACAGCGCCGCCGTCGGCACGGGCGCACCGATCGGCGCAGCGCCGGACCCCGGCGTCAGCGGGGCGCTCATCGACGCGTAGACCGTGATCTCGGTGGGTCCGTATGCGTTGATCACCACCCGGCCGGGCGCCCAGCGGTCCACCACCTCACCCGGGCAGGCTTCGCCGCCGAGCAGCAACGACACCGAGTCCAGCCCCTGCGGAGACAGTGCCGAGACGGCGGACGGGGTCTGGGTCAGCACGTTTACCCGCTCACGAACCAGCAGGGCGTGGAAATCGTCGGGTGAACTCGCCACCGATTCGGGCACGACCACCAGACGCGAGCCGCCGAGCAGGGCAGCCCAGATCTCCCACACCGAGAAGTCGAAAGCATAGGAGTGGCACTGCGTCCACACCTGGTCCTGCGGCAGGTGCTCAGGCGATGAGCGCGCCAGGTGTGTCAGGTTCTGGTGCGAGACGGCCACGCCCTTGGGCACGCCGGTGGTTCCCGAGGTGTAGATCAGGTAGGCGATGTCGGCGGGAGACGGATCCGCCAGCGGCGCCTCGGGTTGAGTGCCCGCGGTCGCCTCGATGTCACGGATGTCGAGGACGGGTATGGGACGGCCAGCCAGCCGGTCGGCGAGGTCGGCGTTGGTGACCGCGACGGTCGGCGCGGCGTCGGCGAGCATGAAGTCGATGCGGGTTGCGGGCATCGCCGGGTCGACCGCCAGATACGCCGCGCCCGCCTTGAGTGCGGCCAGCATGGCCACGATCGCCTCGGCGGACCGGTTGAACAGCAGCACCACGCACTGCCCCGGTCCGGCACCGTGTGCAATCAGCTTGTGCGCCAACCGGTTCGCGGCATGGTCTAGCTCGCGGTAGGTCAACGACCGCTGACCGCAGGTGACGGCCACCGCATCGGGGGTGCGCGCCACATGCTCGGCGAACAGGGCGGGCACCGACGATGCGTCCGGGTCCGGGCCGGTCAGTGCCGTGAGGTTGCCGACCGAATCGAGGTGGGCGTGTTCCTCGTCGTCGAGCAGATCGATCGACGACAGCCGCTGATCGGAGTCGGTGGTCATCGCAGCCAGCACCCGCTCGAATCGCTGAATCAACGTTTCGATGGTGGATGGGTCGAAGACGTCGGTGCGGAACTCCACCGTGCCGGTGATGCCGTCGGGTTCCCCGGCCTCGGTGCGCCGTTCGGCCAGCGAGAAGCTCAGATCCATTCGCGCCGTGTGGGTGTCGGCCGGCATCTGGGTGACCTCCAGATCACCGAGCGCCAGCCCCGAGCCGGAAGCGGGGACGTTCTGCCACGACAAGGCCACCTGAACCAGCGGGTGGTGGGTCAGTGACCGCGTCGGGTTGAGCCGCTCGACAAGCACCTCGAACGGCACGTCCTGATGTTCGTAGGCAGACAGGCTGCGTGCCCGCACCTGAGCCAGCACGTCGGCCATTGTGGGGTCGCCTGCCAGGTCCATCCGCAGCACCAAGGTGTTGACGAAGAACCCGATCAGCTCGTCGAGCGCGGGATCGCGCCGACCGGCGATCGGGAAACCCACCGCCACGTCGGAGGTTGCGCCCAACTTCGAGAGCAGCACGCCCAACGCGGCCTGCAGCACCATGAAGCTGGTGGCGTTGTGCTCACGGGCGATCCGGGTGATCTGCTCGTGCAGTTCGACAGGCCAGTTCAACGTGGTGGTGGCGCCGCGCTGGTCGGCCACCGGCGGGTAGGGCCGATCGGTTGGCAACGCAACACGTTCCGGCATCCCGGCCAGCGCGTCCTGCCAGTAGGCCAGCTGGGTGGCGATGCGGCTGTTGTCGTCGTCGAGATCACCGAACTGCGCACGCTGCCACAGCGTGTAGTCCACGTACTGCACCGACAACGGCGTCCAGCCCGGCGCCTGCCCCGCGCGCCGGTTGGCGTACGCCACACCCAGATCGGCCACCAGCGGTGTCATCGACAATCCGTCGGCAGCGATGTGGTGCACCACCGCCGCCAGCACGTGCTCGTCGCCGGACAGCCGGAACAGCTTGGCCCGCAACGGAATTTCGATGGCTAGGTCGAAGGTGTAGCGGGCGGCGTCGCCGATGGCCTGGTGCAGCCGGTTCGGCGCCCACCCGGTGGCGTCGACGACCTCCCAGCCGAACTCGGCCTGTTCGGCGGGCAGGACCAGTTGGCGCGGTATTCCCTGCACCGCCGGGAACAGGGTGCGCAGCGTTTCGTGGCGGGCCACCACGTCGGCGAGCGCGGTGCCCAACGCGTCGACGTCCAGCTCACCGCTGATCCGAAGCGCTGTGGCCATGTTGTAGACCGGGGATGGGCCCTGCAGCTGATCCAGGAACCACAACCGGGTCTGGGCGAACGACAGCGGAACCACCTCGGGCCGCTCGGCAGCCGTCAACGGCTCCAACGCCGACCCTTGCCCACCGATACGCGGTGCCAACTGGGCCACCGTCGGCGCCTCGAACAACGCGCGCACCGCGAGGCCGGCGTCCAGTGCCTTGTTGATTGCGGCCACCAGACGCATCGCCGACAGCGAATCCCCGCCGAGGTCGAAGAACGAGTCGTCGACGCCGACCCGCTCGACGCCGAGCACCTGCGCGTAGATGCCGGTCAGGATTTCCTCGGTCAAGGTGGCCGGAGCGCGGTAGTGATCGATGTCCTGATACTGCGGCGGCGGTAGTGCGCGGGTGTCCAGTTTTCCGTTGGGGGTCAACGGCAATGCGGGCATGGTCACGATCGCGGCGGGAACCATGTAGGCGGGGAGCCGCTCGGCGAGCTGTTTGCGCGCCTTGGCGGGGTCGGCGGTGCCGGTCATGTAGCCGACCAGCCGCAGATCTTGTGGACGGTCTTCGCGGGCGATCACCGCGGCCTGCTCGACGCCGTCCAAAGCGGCCAGGGCGGCCCGGATTTCACCGAGCTCGATGCGGTAACCGCGCAGCTTGACCTGTTCGTCGGCGCGGCCCACATACCGCAATTGCCCATCGGCACCCCACGACACCAGGTCGCCGGTGCGGTACATGCGGGTGCCCAGCCCGCCGAACGGGCATGCCACGAACCGTGATGCGGTCAAACCCGAACGGGCGACGTATCCGACGCCGACACCATGGCCGGCCACGTACAGTTCGCCGACCACCCCGGGAGGCACCGGACGTAACCATTCGTCGAGCACGAACAGTGCGGTGCCCGGCGTCGGTGAACCGATCGGCACAATGCGTTGCCCCGCGGGCCCAGCCTCCAAAGGCGCGCTGCGCGACGCGCAGATCGTGGTCTCCGTCGGGCCGTATCCGTTGACCATCACCCGTCCGGGCGCCCAGCGGTCCACGACCTCGGCGGGGCAGGCCTCACCGGCCACCAACAATGCCGTCGACTCCAGGCCCTCCGGCGAGAGCATCGCTGCCGCGGAGGGAGTCTGGCTCAACTGGCTGACCTGTTCGGCGACCAGCAGTGCGTGGCCTTCCTCGGGTGAGCGGGCCACCGACTCGGGGATCACCACCAGCCGCCCGCCGTGCAGCAACGCGGCCCAGATTTCTTCGACCGAGGCGTCGAAGGTATACGAATGCCATTGCGCCCACACCTGTTCCGGCATGTAGGCGTACAGCGACCGCAGCAGTTGGGTGACGTTGTGATGGGTGATCGCCACACCCTTGGGCACACCGGTGGTGCCCGAGGTGTAGATGATGTATGCGATGTCGTCGGGGGCCGGGGCCGGCAGCGCGGCGCTCGGCCGGTCGCCGAGGGCGGAATCGTCGACGACGATGACCGGTAACTCCCAGCCGCGCGACCGGTCGGCCAGGTTGCTGGAGGTGACCACTGCCGCGGGGACCGCGTCGCTGAGCATGAACTCGATACGCGCGTCGGGTAATGCGGGGTCGATCGGAAGATACGCCGCCCCGGTCTTGAGGACGGCGAGCATGGCCACCACCGCGTCCGCGGAACGCTCCAACAGCAGTGCGACACATTGTCCCTCGCCCACCCCGTGGGCAACCAGCAGGTGCGCCAACCGGTTCGCGGCCTCGTCGAGTTCCCGGTACGTCATGTCGCGGCCCGCGAAGCTGACCGCCACCGCGTCGGGAACGCGCGCGACCTGAGCGGCGAACAGCTCCGGAACCGAGAACGACGCCGGATCCCGGCGGGCGGTCAGTACCGCGCGGTTGCCCCACTTGTCGACGCGCGCGTGTTCCGCCTCATCGAGCAGGTCTATCGACGAGAGCCGCCGGTCGGGGTCGGCGGTCATCGCCGCCAGCACCCGTTGCCACCGCTCGACGAGGCCTTCGACGGTGTCGGTGTCGAACACGTCGGCGCGGAACTCCACCGCGCCGGCGATGCCCGCGGGTTCACCGGTCTGCGTCCAGCGCTCCCCGAGCGAGAAGGTCAGGTCCATCCGCGCGGTCTGGGTATCCACCGGCAGCGGGGTGACCTCCAGGTCGCCCAGGTTCAACCCGCCGGTGGGGTCGTCATCCCTACCGGGAAAGTTCTGCCAGGCCAACGCGACCTGAACCAGTGGGTGATGGGTCAGGGACCGGGTCGGGTTGAGCCGCTCGACGAGCACCTCGAACGGCACGTCCTGGTGCTCGTAGGCGGCCAGGCTGCGCCGCCGGACCTGCTCGAGCACCTCGGCCACGGTCGGATCGCCGGCCAGGTCGACGCGCAACACCAGGTTGTTGACGAAGAAGCCCACCAGTTCGTCCAGCGCGGGATCGCGCCGCCCGGCGATCGGGAAGCCAATGGCCACATCGGAACTCGCGCTCATCTTGGCCAGCAGCACCGCCAGCGCGGCCTGCATCACCATGAAGCTGGTCGAGCTGTGCTCCCCCGCCACCGTGCGCACCCGCTCCTGCAACTCGGCTGGCCAGTCCACGGTGATGTTGTCGCCGCGCAGATCGGCCACCGGCGGATACGGCCGGTCGGTGGGTAGATCGATCCGCTCGGGCATCCCGGCGAGCGCTTCTTCCCAGTAGGCCAGCTGCCCGGCGATGGGGCTGTCGCCGTCGTCGAGGTCGCCGAGTTGCGTGCGCTGCCACAGCGTGTAGTCGACGTACTGTGCCGATAGGGGCGTCCAGTCGGGCTCCTGCCCGGCGCACCTGCTGGCGTAGGCCACCCCGAGGTCACGGACCAGCGGGGTCAAGGACCAACCGTCGGCGGCGATGTGGTGCACCACCGCCACCAGCACGTGCTCATCGTCGGCGACACGGAAAAGCGTTGCCCGGATCGGGATTTCGGATGCCAGATCGAACGTGTAGCGCACCGTGCTGTCGATGGCCACATCGACTTGGCTTGCCGACCAGCCGGTGGCGTCGACGACGTCCCACCCAAACTGTGCCCCGTCAGCGGCTGTCACCACCTGCCGCGGTGTGCCGTCAGGTGCGTCGAACAGCGTGCGCAGGCTCTCATGGCGACCGACCACGTCGGCCAGCGCCGCACCGAGGGCCTCGGCGTCGAGGGAACCCTGCAGCCGCAATCCCACCGGCATGTTGTAAACCGGTGAGGGGCCCTGCAATTGGTCGACGAACCACAACCGGTTCTGGGCGAACGACAGCGGAACGGTTTCGGGCCGCTCAACTGCCTGCAACGGTGCCAGCCGGCCGGCAGCCTCGCCGATACGCGGAGCCAACTGGGCAACCGTGGGCGCCTCGAACACCGTTCGCACCGGAAGGTCGGTGTCCAGGCTGGCGTTGATCGCCGAGACCAGTCGCATCGTGGACAGCGAGTCACCGCCCAGGTCGAAGAACGAGTCGTCGACGCCGACGCGGTCCACCCCCAACACCCGGGCGAAGACGCCGACCAGGATTTCCTCGGTGGGATTGGCCGGCGCGCGGTAGCGGCCGGCGTCGTGGTAGTCCGGCGCCGGCAGCGCGCGGGCGTCGAGCTTGCCGTTGACGGTCACCGGCAG
This sequence comes from Mycolicibacterium sp. XJ2546, assembly GCF_053483195.1. Lineage (NCBI taxonomy): Bacteria > Bacillati > Actinomycetota > Actinomycetes > Mycobacteriales > Mycobacteriaceae > Mycobacterium > Mycolicibacterium sp. XJ2546. The sequence continues at coordinate 9,527 of NZ_JBEFRW010000029.1, forward strand.
CGCGTCGATCGCCAGAACCGCGACGGGCACCATGTAGCCGGGCAGCCGTTCGGCAAGCGCGGCACGGGCTTCCGCCGGGTCGGCGGTGCCGGTGATGTAGCCGACCAGACGCTTGTCGCCGGGTTTGTCCTCGCGGGCGATCACCGCCGCCTGCTCCACGCCGTCCAGCGCGGTCAGTGCCGACTGGATCTCGCCGAGCTCGATACGATAGCCGCGGATCTTGACCTGTTCGTCGGCGCGGCCGAGGTAGTCCAGCTGCCCGTCCGGGCGCCACCGCACCAGGTCCCCGGTCCGGTACATGCGGGTGCCGGGCTCCCCGAACGGGCAGGCCATGAACCGCGACGCGGTCAAACCAGGCCGACGCCAATATCCCACGCCCACACCGGCGCCGGCGAGGTACAGCTCACCGACCACACCGGCGGGCACCGGGCGCAGCCAGGGGTCCAGCACAAAGAACGCCGCCCACGCCGTGGGCGAGCCGATCGGTGGAGATCCGGACCCCGCCTCCAAGGGGGCGCTGGCACACAACCACATCGTGGTTTCCGTTGGGCCGTAGACGTTGACCATCACCCGGCCCGGCGCCCACCGGTCGACCAGCTCCGGTGGACATGGCTCCGCGCCGATGACCAACGCCACGCCGTCGAGGTCCTCGACCGGCAGCATCGAAGCGGCCGACGGAGTCTGCGTCAACACCGTGACCTCTTCACGCAACAGCAGCCGGTGGAATTCCTCCGGTGAACGGGCCACCAACTCGGGCACCACCACCAGCCGCCCGCCGTAGAGCAGCGCTCCCCAGATTTCCCATACCGAGAAGTCGAAGGCATACGAATGGAACTGCGTCCAGACCTGCCCGGGCTCCAACGGCACACCGATCTGCAGCGAGTTGAAGAGCTGGGTGACGTTGTGCTGCTTGACCGCAACACCCTTCGGCAGCCCCGTGGTACCCGAGGTGTAGATGATGTGGGCGACTTCGTCGGGCGACGGTAGCGGCAGCGGTGCGCTGGGTTGGGCGGCCACCTCGGGATCGGCGACATCGAGGACTCGCAACCCGTAGCCGTCGAACCGCTGCGCCAACGCGGCGGTGGTGACGGCGGCGATCGGCGCGGCGTCGGTGAGCATGAACTCGACGCGCGCGTCGGGCAGCGCGGGGTCCAGCGGCAGGTAGGCGGCCCCGGTCTTGAGCACCGCCAGAATCGCCACGATCGCATCGGCCGAGCGTCCGAACAGCAGCGCCACCCGCTCACCCGGGCCGGCCCCGCGGCTGGCGAGCAGATGCGCCAACCGGTTTGCCGCCTCGTCGAGTTCGCGGTATGTCAGCGAGGTGTCCTCGAAGCGGACCGCGACTGCGTCCGGGGTGCGGGCGACCTGCGCGCCGAACACTTGTGGCACGGACGTCGGCTCGGGCAGGTGTGTCAACACCGACCGGTTGCCCCACGCCTCCAGGCGGGCACGCTCGGCGTCGTCGAGCAGATCCACCGCCGACAACGACCGCTGCGGGTCGGCGATCATCGCGGCCAGCACGGCCTGCAGCCGCTGGGCGAGGCCGCGGACAGTGGAGGCGTCGAAAACCTCGGTGTCGTACTCGATTCGGAAACTCAGCTCGTCGCCGGGCGCGGCCTGCACGGTCAGCGGGTAGTGGGTGGATTCGCGGAAGTCGAACTCGCCGATGGTCAGCCCGTCGGTGCCCAGCGTCGCGGCGGTGTCGACCGGGTAGTTCTCGTACACGAACAGCGTGTCGAAGAGCTGATCCTGCTCGGTGAGCCGGTGAATCTCGCTGAGCGCCAGGTGCTGATGCTCGAGCGTGTCCACGTGTGCACCCTGCATCTGGCTGAGCAGATCCGCGGTGGTGGTCCTCGGGCTGAAGGTGGCCCGCACCGGCACCGTGTTGATCAGCAGGCCCACCATCGATTCCGAGCCTGCGATCTCCGGCGGCCGACCCGAGTCCACGGTGCCGAAGGCGACGTCGTGCTGGCCGGTCAGCCAACACAGCAGCCGCGCATAGGCCGCCTGCAGCACGATGTTGATGGTGGTGTGATGCGAGCGGGCCAATTCACCGAGCGCCCGGGTGGTCTCCTCGGACACCGTGAAGGCCTCGGCGTCGCGGGGTCCGAGCCCCAACCGATCCGGTGGGGCCAGGAGCGTGGGCGTTTCGAACCCGGCAAGCGCGTGCCGCCAGGCCGAATGTGCGGCGTCGAGGTCCCTGTCGGCCAACCAGCTGACGAAGCTGCGGTACGGCGCGGCGGTCGGCAGTCGGTGGCCGTGGTAGCTGGCGAAGATCTCCTGCATCAGGATGGGCAGCGACCAGCCGTCGAGCACGATGTGATGGTTGGTCATCACGAAGCGGTGCCGCTCAGTTGCGGTGCGGATCAACGCCACCCGAAATGCCGGCGCGTGGACCAGGTCGCAGACCGCGACGCGCTCTGCGGCGCAGAGCTGTTCAGTTTCCTCGTCACCCTCCACGCCGACGTCGACGAAGTGCCATGGCACCGTCGGCTCGGCGGGGATCGTCTGCACCGGTTCATCGAACTGTTGGCTGAAGCGCGCCAACAGGTTCGGATGCCGACGGACCACGGCCTGTACGGCGTCGCGAAGGCGCTCGACATCCAGCGGTCCGCGCAGCTCGATGTCGAGCTGCGCGGCGTAGAGATCGGCGCTGGCGGATGCGGTGTTGGCGTGAAAGAGCAGCCCTTGCTGCAGCGGGGTGAC